>JBKPJK010000380.1:0-4465 GCA_046730635.1 Pseudomonadota bacterium
CCCTGAAGCAGAGCTTTGGCGGAACGGGCAGCGCCGGGGTGGCGAAGTCGCAGTAAGAGGTCTAAGGAGCCCGCGACTTCTGACATCGCGGGGAAATAAGTTGGCGACTTCACGCATCGCGGACGTGCCTGGGCATCACGAGCCTCAACTGCTGCCATTCGATTGGGCGGATCCGTTCGATCTCAATCATCAGCTGAGTGACGAGGAACGGCTCGTTCGCGACACGGCCGAAGGCTACGCTCAGGAAAAGCTGCAGCCGCGGGTGACCTCGGCCTATCTCGATGAGCGCTTCGATCGCGAGATCATGAGCGAGATGGGCGAGCTCGGCCTCCTGGGCGCAACAATTCCCCACGAATATGGCGGCGCCGGCCTCGGCTACGTCAGCTACGGCCTCATCGCGCGAGCCGTAGAGCGCGTCGACAGCGGCTACCGCTCGGCGATGTCGGTCCAGTCGAGCCTCGTGATGTATCCGATCCATGCCTACGGATCGGAAGAGCAGCGGAGGAAATACCTTCCCAAGCTCGCGACCGGCGAATGGGTCGGGTGCTTCGGCCTCACCGAGCCGGATTCGGGCTCCGACCCGGCGAGCATGCGCACGCGGGCAGAGAAGACGGCGAACGGCTATCGCCTGACCGGCACCAAGATGTGGATCACCAATTCGCCCATCGCCGACGTGTTCGTCGTTTGGGCGAAATCGCAGGCTCATGGCGACAAGATCCGCGGCTTCGTGCTTGAGAAGGGCATGGCCGGGCTGTCGGCACCGAAGATCAAGGAGAAGCTGTCACTGCGCGCGTCCATCACCGGCGAGATCGTCATGGACGGCGTGGAAGTGGGCGAAGATGCGATTCTTCCGAATGTTGAAGGCCTAAAGGGCCCCTTCGGCTGCCTGAATCGCGCGCGCTACGGCATCGCGTGGGGTTCAATGGGCGCGGCCGAGGCCTGTTATGCCGCCGCCCGTCAGTACACACTGGACCGCAAGCAGTTCGGCAAGCCGCTCGCCTCCAACCAGCTGGTCCAACTCAAGCTCGCCAACATGGCGACCGAGATCACGCTGGGCCTCCAGGCGGCGCTACGCGTCGGCCGCCGGCTCGAAGCACACGAACTGATCCCCGAAACGATCAGCCTCATCAAGCGCAACAATTGCGGCAAGGCGCTGGAGATTGCGCGCATCGCTCGAGACATGCATGGCGGCAACGGCATCTCGGCCGAGTTCCATGTGATGCGCCACGCCGCAAACCTCGAGACCGTGAACACCTATGAAGGCACGCACGACGTCCACGCGCTGATCATGGGCCGCGCCATCACGGGCCTCAGCGCCTTCTAGGTCGTCGCCTCGGCCGGACGCAGCCAGAAGGTTTGCGGCTTGTCGCGATAAAGCCCGTCAGCTTGCTTTACGAAGCCGAGCTTTTGCGCGAGCTTCATCGAAGGATCGTTGCCGGGCGAGATCAACGCCCAGATCGACTTTGGGCCGAACTGCTCGTCGAACCAGGCGAGAATGGCCTCACAGGCTTCGCTCGCGTAGCCGCGCCCGTGAGCGGCCGGCGCCAGAATCCAGCCCATTTCCGGATCACCGGCGATCGAGGGTTCGCAGTCGCGCAGGAAGTCGAAAAAGCCGATGTGGCCGATGGTCGCGCCGTCTTCGCGCCGCTCGACCGCCCACATGCCGATCCCGATGAGCGGCCACGTCCCTACGCCGGTGAGAAGGCGACGCCAGGTATCCTCCGTACCGCTGGGACCGCCGACATGCTGGCTCGCCTCCGGATCGGAGAAGAAGCCGAAGAAATAATCGAGGTCCGCGAGGGTGAAACCCCTCACGATCAATCGTTCAGTCTCGATGGTCGGCGCCGCCGTATAACGGCGCTCCGCGTCGTGAAACGGAAGCAGGACTGAGTCCGCTTATTTCTTGCCGAGAGAGAGACCGCCGAAGCGCTTATTAAAGCGCGCGACCTGACCACCTTCCTGCACCAGACGGGTGTTTCCGCCGGTCCAGGCCGGATGCACCTTGGGATCGATGTCGAGGTGGAGCGTGTCGCCTTCCTTGCCCCAGGTCGAACGAACCTGAAACTTGGAACCGTCGGTCATCTCGACGTTGATCATGTGGTAATCGGGGTGGATACCGGATTTCATCTTTGTTTTCCTTGGGTTAGCAGCTGGTTTCCGACCAGCAGCCGAGGACAAGAGCGCGCGACTTATAATGCGAGCCCCAAAAGTGCAACCTCAGGCGGGCTGGACCTGCCCCGCGCGCACGCTTGGCAACAGGAGCTCGGCGACACGGAACCCGCCGAACAGTAAGGTCGCGTAGAACAGGTCTCCCGCAATCGTGTTCTGGAAGAACGGGATGGCGGCGACATAGCAGGCCGAGAGCCCGGCGAACGTGTGCGGATACATGCCGCTCGACGCCCAGGTACCGAAATTGCTGACCACGAAGAACAGCACCGAGCTTGCGATTGCCGCTCCGCCGACGCGAAGGACGCTAACCCGCGTAAGGGTCAGCCATCCGACCACCACAATCAGCGCGACTGCTACGTAAGTGATCCAGAAGCCGGAATAGAACCCCAGCACGACATCGCTTAGCACCATTGCTCCCAAGGGCGCGGCGAATGCCATTCCGCGCCGGCCGAGATACGCACCACTGAACAGCGCCATCGCACCGATTGGCGTGAAATTCGGCGGATGCGGCACGAGCCGCAGGGTTGCGGCGAGCAGGATTGCGAAAAGGAGCGCGACGATGCGGCTGTTGTTGGCGTTCATGCGGCCTCATTAATCGGCTCGTTCGCAATTTGACACCCCGGCCTGGCGCCTTCTAGCAGGGCCGTCGACCAGGGTGCCGCCCACGAAGTTCGCTTCGGCGGGGGCGGTTCAAAGGGAAGTCGGTGCAAATCCGGCGCTGTGCCCGCAACTGTGAACGCCGGCGGACAGGCTGGCGGAAGTCAGGAACCTGCCCCGGTCCGTCGTCCGTTTCCCCGGCCGGGACCAGCTGTGGGGGCGTGGGCCGCCGCGCTTTCGCGAGGCGGATCCCTCTGTGACGACTTTGTTCGTCAACAGGAGGATCGAATGCCCGCATACCCCGTCAACATCGACCAAATCGTCATTACCGCCTCGCGCACGCCCGAAAGCGAGGCTCAGACCCCGGCCAGCGTAACGATCATCGACCAGAAGCGGATCGAGCGGCTTGGGGAACCGTTGTTGCCGCCTTTTCTACGGCTCACTCCCTCCGTTGCCGTCTCCGCATCAGGGCCTGCCGGATCTTTCACGGAAGTCCGAATCCGGGGAGCGGAGGTCAATCACACCTTGCTTTTCATTGACGGGATCCGGGTGAATGACCCGGCGACTGGCGACTTTCCGCGATTCGAACTTCTGAACGCAGACATTGCCTCTCGCATCGAGGTCGTCCGCGGGCCGCAATCGGCACTGTGGGGATCCGAAGCGATCGGCGGGGTCATTGCGATCAATGGTCTCGACGATACCCCGAACGCGAATGCCAGTGCGGAGGGCGGCTCGTTCGGCTTTGCCCGAGCTTCTGCATCCGGCTCATTGGTCTCGGCGAGAGCGTCGGTTGCCGGAGCGATCGGGTTCCAGCGTGCTACGGGGATCGACAGCTTCAGCGGTCACGGGGACAAGGACGGATACCGCAATCTGTCCGGGCGGCTGCGGGGGACGTGGCACCCTGCGCCGAACGTCGAACTGGGCGCTTCGGCGATCGCGCTGACGGGACGGACCCAATTCGACGGGTTCGATCCGGTCACGTTCGCTCATACCGACACGCTGGACAATAGCCGCAACGGCCTGACCGCCGGTCGGATCTGGGCCCGCATTGGCGACGCCTCCGCGCCATGGCGAGGGCAGATCGCCGGTTCCCTCCTTGAATCTTCCAACCGCAATTACCTCGCGGACGCTCAGCAAAATCGCACGCGGGGCAGCCGGGCGAATGGTTCGGCACAGGTCGAGCGCCGGTTCCGTACCGGACCGGTCGCGCATACCTTGATCGCTGCCGCCGACCTCGAACGCGAGACGTTCCACGCTCGCGATACGATCTACGGCGGGCTCTCGGATCAGGATCGCAGCCGCGAACACGAGGCCCTGACGATCGAATGGCGTGGAGAGACAAAGTCTCTGACCGGCGACGTCGCGGTCAGGCGTGATACGTTCAATCGCTTCAAGGATGCGACCAGCCTTCGCGCGTCCTTACTGGCTCAAGTCGGTCGCGGCTTTTCGATCGCCGGATCCTATGGAGAAGGCATCGCGCAGCCGACGTTCTTCGATTTGTACGGCTTTTTCCCCAACAACTTCCTGGGAAATCCTTCACTTAGACCGGAAAGCTCGCGCGGCTTCGAGCTGTCGCTCCGCTACCGGCGGGGTCCGCTCGAAGCTTCCCTGACGGGCTACCGACAGAAATTGCATGATGAGATCGTCGACATTTTCGACTTCGGCACAGGCTTGTTCAGCACCGCGAACCGGTCTCAAA
>JBKPJK010000381.1:0-2741 GCA_046730635.1 Pseudomonadota bacterium
GCGCGCCTGACGGCCGGACGTGGTGGCCCGCGCGACCTTGCGCTTCTCCGCGACGGTCTCGCCGCTGCCAGCTCGCTCCAGGAAGAGCTGGCAAGCGACGCGGACCGCCCGCCCCTGCTCGAGAGCCTGCTGCCCCAGCTTGCCGGCCATGGCGCGGTGATCGACAAGCTCGCGAGCGCCCTGGTGGCCTCACCCCCCATCGAATCGTCGAAGGGCGGCTATATCGCAGATGGCTACGATCCGGCGCTGGATGCTCTGCGCGATGCAGCATCGAACGGGCGCCGAGCCATCGCCGCGCTCGAGGCGCGTTACCGCGACGCAACGGGAATCGCCTCGCTCAAGATCCGCCACAACGCCGTGCTCGGATATCACGTCGAAGTTTCGGCGAAGCACGCAGACCGTCTGATGGTGCCTGACAGTGGCTTCACCCACCGTCAGACGCTGTCGGGAGTGGTGCGCTTCAACTCTCCCGAGCTTCATCAGGAAGCCGCCCAAGTCGTCGAGGCGGGAGCGCACGCGCTCGCTGCGGAAGCTGCTCACGCGGAAGAATTGACTGCAATGGCCGTATCTGCCGCGGCGAAGATCACGGCCACCGCGGAAGCCATCGCCCGAATCGATGTCGCAGCCGCTAATGCCGAGCGGGCGGCCGAAGGGGGTTGGACCCTTCCGCACCTTACAGACGAGCCGTGCCTGGAGATCGAAGCGGGTCGCCACCCGGTGGTCGAAACCGCTCTTCGGGACACCGGCGAAAGGTTCGTGGCGAATGACTTGTCGCTCGGGAGTGCCAGCCGGCTGTGGCTGATCACCGGTCCGAACATGGGCGGCAAATCCACCTTTCTCCGCCAAACCGCGCTGATCGCTGTTCTTGCCCAGTCCGGCTGCTTCGTTCCTGCCTCACGGGCCAAGGTCGGCATCGTCGACCGCTTGTTCAGCCGCGTCGGCGCCTCCGACAATCTGGCGCGCGGCCGTTCGACCTTCATGGTCGAGATGGTCGAGACCGCGGCAATCCTGGCGCAGGCGACGCCCCAGAGCCTCGTCATCCTCGACGAGATCGGCCGCGGCACTTCGACCTATGACGGGCTCGCCATCGCCTGGGCCGTGGTCGAGGCAATGCACGATCAGGTGAAATCGCGGACGTTGTTCGCGACGCACTATCACGAGCTGACGCGGCTTGCCGGCCGCCTCGACGCGCTGTCGCTTCACCATGTGCGCGCACGCGAGTGGAAAGGCGATCTCGTGCTCCTCCACGAGGTCGCCGACGGCGCAGCCGACCGGAGCTACGGAATCGCGGTCGCGAAGCTCGCCGGCCTGCCGCCGGCTGTGGTCGCCCGAGCCAAGTCCGTGCTTGCCAAGCTCGAGGCAGGCCGCGACGCGACCGGCGGAATCGCGGCAGGCTTGGACGATCTGCCGTTGTTCGCGGCGGCGCTACCGGAGCAAGCGCCCGATCCGCTGCTCGGTGCGCTGGACGACCTCGATCCCGACAGCCTGACTCCGCGCGAGGCGCTCGAAACCTTGTACCGCCTTAAGAGACTGGCGGCCGAGCGGAGCCAATGACCTTTCTCGCGATCGATCATCAACGCGCCATCATCGACCGGCGCGCGATCGCTGACCGGCTCCAAGGCCTGCGTTCAGGCAAGAAGCTCGCCGGCGAGGCCGTCGCGATCTTGCGCGCGGCGCTGGACCAGGGACGGAGCGAAATCGCCAGACGGCTCGCTATTGAACCGGGCAATGGACGCGCCGCGGCCCAAGGCACTGCCTTCCTGCACGACCAGCTGGTCCGATTGACCTACGATTTCCTGACGGAGCGAATGCTGGACGGCCCGCCCGGGGACCTCGCTCTCGTCGGCCTCGGAGGGACCGGCCGAGGCGAGATGGCGCCGTTCAGCGACCTCGACCTCATGTTCCTGACCGCCAAGGCGCCGACCGCGGATCAGGAACGCCTGTCCGAAGCGATGCTTCATGTCCTTTGGGACCTGAAGCTCAAGGTCGGCCATTCACTCCGATCGACGGCCCAACTGATCGGGCTTGCCAAGAAGGACATGACGGTCCGTACGGCGTTCCTCGAGGCCCGCTGGCTATGGGGCGACGAGAAACTGTTCGATGTAGCCATGCGACGATTCCGCAAGGAAGTGGTTGCCGGAAGCGCCGCTGAATTCGTCACTGCCAAGCTCGCCGAGCGCGACGAACGACATGTCAAGATGGGCGACAGCCGCTACGTCGTGGAACCCAATGTCAAGGACGGCAAGGGCGGCCTTCGCGACCTCCATGCGCTCTACTGGATCGGCAAGTATGTTCATGGCGTGGAGCGTCCGTCCGACCTGGTCGGCGCGGGCCTGTTCACGGCAGACGAATATGCTCGTTTTGATCGCGCCGAGCGATTCTTCTGGGCAGTTCGCTGTCACCTGCACCTGCTCGCGGGCCGCGCCGAGGAGCGGATCAACTTCGAATATCAGCCGCGGATCGCCGAGATCATGAATTATGCCGACCGGCCGGGCAAATCGGCGGTCGAGCGCTTCATGCAATTCTATTTCATCAACGCGAAGACCGTCGGCGACCTCACCGGCCTGTTCCTCGCCCAGCTCGACGAGCAGCTCGGAAAGAAAGGCTTCCGCTTCGCTCTACCGACCATCCGCCGGCGGCCAAAGCGGCTCGGCGGGTTCGTGCTCGACCGAGGGCGAATCGCGATCGCGTCGGACGATTTCTTCAGAGCCGAGCCGGTGCGCCTTATCGAGCTGTTCGCC
>JBKPJK010000382.1:0-2445 GCA_046730635.1 Pseudomonadota bacterium
AAGCGGAACAAGGCCGCGCTACAGCGGCGGAGCGCCGCGACAGTGCCGAAAGCGAATTGGCATCCGCCCGCGCGGCACTTTCCGCAGCGAAGTCGGAGCACGACGCACTGGCCCGCGCGCTCGAGCATGGCGGAGGCTCGGCGATCACGAGCCTGAAGGCGGAGCCGGGATACGAACGCGCCTTGGCGGCGGCTCTCGGCGAGGATGCGGATGCATCTATCGGCGGAGACAGCCCGCGACGCTGGCAGGGCAGCGACGCTCAGCCGAGCGATCCGAAGCTGCCGGCGAATTGCGAGTGTCTCGCCGATCGCGTCAGCGCGCCGATGGAGTTGCTGCGCCGCCTGAAGCAGGTCGGAGTCGCTGACGAAGATCGCGGCGAAGCGCTGGCTGTGGGCCAGCGGCTCGTCACTCGGGCCGGCCGCCTGCGCCGGTGGGACGGCTTCGTCGCCGAGGTCTCAGGCGCAGCGGCCGCCGAACGGCTTCTTCGGGTCAACCGGCTGAGCGCCTTGGCGGCGGAACTTCCGGCACTGGAGTCGGCTGCCGAGCACTGTCTTGCCGAACGCGATGCGGCCCTTTCAAGGATGGAGCAATGCCGCTCCGCTGCCGAAGAAGCCCGCCGCGCAGCGCTGGCGGCAGAGCATGAGGCGCGCGATGCGGCGCGAGCCGGTGATGCGGCAGCGGCTGCCCTCGAGCGAATCGAGGCGCAACGCTCGGGCCTCGCGCAGCGCCAAGACGATCTCGAACCCGTGCTTGCGGCCGCGCGGGAGGCGGTTGGTGCCGCCGAGCGCTCCCTCGCCGCTTTGCCGGATCCGGCCGCTCTCGAACACGATGTCGAGGCCGGGCGGGCGGCCGCAGCCGAGGCAGCGTCGAAAGTTGCGGACAAGCGGGCGGAGGCGGCAACCAAGGCTCGCGAAACGGCCGCCGACCGCGAGCGGCTCAACGCCGCGGCGCGGGAGCGGAGTGACTGGCGCAAACGCCAGGGCGATGCCGAAAAGCGCCTGGCGGGAGCGAAGGAACGCCAAGCGCAGCAGTCGGCGGAACGGGCTGAGTTGGAAACCGAACCAGCCGAGCTCGACGAACAGATCCGATCGCTCGAACGCGCCAACAGCGAAAGCCAGCTCAAGGTCGGAGAGGCTTCCGTCGCCGAACGCGAAGCGGAAGGCGCCGTCGTTGACGCAGGTTCAGCGATCAACGCCGCCAACGAGCGCTCCGCCGACGCGCGCGAGCGCCGTGCCGCAGCGGTGGCTCGCGCCGAGGCCCAGCAGGCGCGCAGCGCGGAACTCGTCCAGGCCGCGGTCGAGAAGTTCGAATGCATTCCTCAGCGGCTGCCGGAGAAACTCGGTTTCGATGCGGAGCAGCTGCGCGAGGCGGAGGCCGAAAGCGCGACGCTGGAGCGGCTGACGGCCGAACGAGAGCGCATCGGCCCCGTCAATCTCGTGGCCGAACAGGAGCTTTCCGAGCTGGACGAGGCCCGAACCAAGGGTGCCGAGGAAGCGGAAGAGCTGACGCAGGCGATCCACCGGCTGCGCGGCTCGATCGGCAACCTCAACCGCGAAGGACGAGTGCGGCTGCTCGAAGCCTATGAGAAGGTCGACGGACATTTCCGGCGGCTGTTCACGACCCTGTTCGATGGAGGCCAGGCTCATCTCGAGCTGGTCGAAAGCGACGATCCGCTGGAAGCGGGGCTCGAAATCATGGCTCAGCCGCCCGGCAAACGGCTCTCGACCCTCACCTTGCTGTCAGGCGGTGAGCAGGCGCTGACCGCCGTCGCTCTGATCTTCGCACTGTTCCTGACCAACCCCGCGCCGATCTGCGTGCTCGACGAGGTCGACGCTCCGTTGGACGACGCAAACGTCGAGCGCTTCTGCGAACTTCTCCATCGAATGACCGCCGAGACGGATACGCGATACCTGATCGTGACGCACAACGCGGTGACCATGAGCCGGATGGACCGCCTCTACGGCGTGACCATGATCGAGAAAGGCGTGAGCCGCCTCGTCTCGGTCGATCTCGGCGGAGCGGAGACTTTGCTCGCCGCAGAATAGGAGAACGGCAATGCGGTCGTTCCTGCTCGCTTTGGCTTGCCTTACCCTCACCGGCTGCTGGTACGGCATCGGCCTCTTTTCGGCATCGGATGCGCGGCCCGTCATTCCGGCTGGCGTCTATCTGGCGACTGCCACGGACGAGCCGACGAGGACGATGCGCGTCTCCATTCTCCCGGACGGACTCACGCAGTTCGATGGCGGCGAGAAGAAGGAGACTTACGGCTTCTCGCCGCTGGACGCGGCCCGCGGGAGCTATGTCATGTGGCTAGCGGTGAGGAACGAGGACCCGAAGGCGACCGATGAACCGGGCGAGTATCAAATCTACCTACTGATGATCCGCGTGCGCGATGGCGAATATCGCATCTACCCGCCCGATTGTAAGGGGGAGGACGGCGAAGTC
>JBKPJK010000383.1:0-1479 GCA_046730635.1 Pseudomonadota bacterium
TGCACCGGCATTCGGAAGGCCTTGGCCGCCTCGGCGTTAGCCGAGAGCTCGACCGCATCCAGATGTTCGAGCAGCGCCGGACCATTGTACCACGGCGTCCGCTCGCTGCGCGCGATCACATTGTCGCCCCTGAGGCCCGAGACCGGAATCGCGACCCAGTCTGCAATCCCGATCGTCGCTGCGAAGTCGCGATAGTCGGCGCAGATCGCGTCGAACGCGGCCTGGTCGTAGTCGACGAGGTCCATCTTGTTCACCGCCAGCACGAAGCGGCGGATGCCGACCAGATGGGCAAGATATGAGTGCCGCCGGGTCTGCGTCAGCACGCCCTTGCGCGCGTCGACCAGTAGCACCGCCAGATCGGCGGTCGAAGCACCGGTGACCATGTTGCGCGTATATTGTTCGTGCCCGGGCGTATCGGCGACGATGAACTTGCGGTTCGGGCTCGCGAAATAGCGGTACGCGACATCGATGGTGATGCCCTGCTCGCGCTCGGCGGAGAGGCCGTCGACGAGGAGGGCGAAATCGATCTCGTCCCCCTGCGTCCCATGACGCTTACTGTCGGACTCGAGCGCGGCGAGCTGGTCGTCGAACACCTGCTTGCTCTCGTAGAGCAGTCTTCCGATCAGCGTCGACTTGCCGTCATCGACGCTGCCGCAGGTGATAAAGCGGAGGAGTTCTTTCGCTTCCTGCTCGGCTAGCCAGGCCTTCACATCGACGGGGGCGTTCAAAAATAGCCCTCCTGCTTCTTCTTCTCCATGCTGGCGCTGCCGGCGTCGCGGTCGATCGCGCGCCCCTGCCGCTCCGAGCTTCGGCTGACGAGCATTTCCGCGACGATATCCTCGACGGTGACCGCATCGCTCTCGATCGCGCCGGACAAGGGGTAGCAGCCGAGGGTCCGGAACCGCACTCTCCGCATCTCGGGCTGCTCCCCGTCCGCCAACCGCATCCGATCGTCGTCGACCATCAGGATCAGGCCGTCACGCTCGACCGTCGGCCGCTCGGCCGAGAAATAGAGCGGCACGATCTCGATCCCTTCGCGCAGGATATATTGCCAGACGTCGAGCTCGGTCCAGTTGGACAGCGGGAAGACGCGCATGCTCTCCCCCTTGTTCTTCCGGACGTTGTAGAGCGACCAGAGCTCCGGCCGCTGGCGTTTGGGATCCCAGCGATGGTTGCGGTCGCGAAAGCTGAACACGCGCTCCTTCGCGCGACTTTTCTCCTCGTCACGCCGGGCGCCGCCGAACGCCGCGTCGAAGCCGTAGGTGTCGAGCGCCTGCTTGAGCCCTTCCGTCTTCCACATGTCGGTGTGGAGCGGCCCATGGTCGAACGGGTTGATTCCACGGCTCTCGGCCTCCGGGTTCTTGTAGACGATCAGCTTCACCGCCGGGTCGGCCGCGACCTTGTCGCGAAGCGCGTACATGTCGCGGAATTTCCAGGTCGTATCGACGTGGAGCAACGGGAACGGGAGGGGGCCCGGGA
>JBKPJK010000384.1:0-2233 GCA_046730635.1 Pseudomonadota bacterium
GACCAGCGACGTGGGCGGAAGGGGCTGATGGGTGTCAGCGCCAGCATCTTGGCTTGCAGCGGCAGGATGGGGCCATGCGCCGACAGATTATAGGCGGTCGAACCCGCCGGCGTAGCGACCAGTACGCCATCGCAGGCGAGCTCGGGCAGCGCGACTCGGCCATTGACGGAAATCTCGATCTTCGCGGTCTGTCGGGTTTCGCGGAGCAGGGAAACCTCGTTGATCGCGGCATGGACGCTGGTCTTGCCGGCGACCGTCGTGGCCTTCATCTCGAGAGGTGCGACCCGGATGGCCTTGGCTCCCTCAAGCCGCTCCAACAGGCAGTCGATTCGCCAGTCGTTCATGAGGAAACCGACCGTTCCGCGGTTCATTCCGAAGACCGGTCTCGGCTGACCTGCGTCGAGCATGGCGTGCAGCGTCTGGAGCATGAAGCCGTCGCCGCCCAGGGCGACCAGCGTCTCCGCATCGTCGCTGTCGACGAAATCGTAGCGCTGACGGAGCAGAGCCTCGGCTGTCTTCGCGACGTCGGTATGCGAGGAGACCAGCCCAACCCCCAACCTCCGCAGGTCCTGGCGATCGCGACTGTCGCGTGAATGGGGCCCGTCGGCGTTCAATCACTACTCCTCGGCCATCTCAATTCGTGTGAGAAGATAGGGACATTGACCTCCCACGTCACTGTACCGTTTCGGGTCGGGGCCGCAGTCCACGCTTCCGCGCTCTCCCGCTCGTGGTTAGTCGGTCGTGCATGCCGGGGTTCGACACGATATTCGAGTGGGGGAGGCGGGCGTCGGATCGGGCAACATCGGCGCCTGCCGTTCCAGTTCACGATCCGATTCTGGAAGCCGCGATCGCTCACGAGCAAATCGAAGTCCTCTATCAACCGCTGATCGAGCCCGGCACCGGTCACATCGTCGGCGCCGAGGCCCTCGCGCGGTCGGTGGTCGTGCCTTCGGCCGAAGCCCTGTTCGCTCGTGCCGAAGCCGCGGGTCTCGCGGAGCGCCTTTCGCGAATGGTGCAGCGCAAGGCGCTCCGGTGCGCGGCCGTTTGGGAAGGGCCACTCAAGAAACTGCGAATTTCGCTCAACTTGCTGCCTCAGGATTTGGCGCGCGAGGGGTTCGACCGCTGGCTCCTCGATGAGATGGAAAGCGCGGGCATCGATCCCAACCGCGTGACGATCGAGATCACCGAGAGCGGCCTGCTGATCGATCAGGTCGCCGTCGCGACCCGCCTCTCGCGCCTGCGTGACGCCGGAATCAAGATCGCGGTCGACGATTTCGGAACGGGATATGCGAGCCTTGCCTATTTGATCTCGCTTCCGCTCGACATGCTCAAGATCGACCGCGGGCTGATCACTCACATCGTCGGAGGCGAACGCGACCGAATCGTCGTCAAGGCGATGATCCAGCTTGCGCGGGAGCTGGGCCTGCAGGTCGTGGTCGAGGGTGTGGAGAGCACCGGTCAGCTTGCGCTTCTCGCCGAGTGGGGGTGCGATCTTTATCAGGGATTCCTGGGTGCGGGCGCTCTGACGCACGAGGAGCTGACCCGCTTCGTTGCAGCCGCACAGATCGAAACTGCCTAGGCTGTTTGTCGGAAAGCAGCAGTAGGGCGCCGTCTGTCGAAAAACTGCGGCAGGAACTGCAGGATTGTGCTCGAGCCGTAACGAGGAGGACGAGCATGAAGCGCATCACCCTGGCCGCACTGATTGCGATTACCGCATTGACCGACTGTCACGCCGCTCCGCAGCGTCAATTTTCGCAGACAGCATTGGATGCCGCCCTCAACGACCCTGCACGCAAGAATGAACGTGCGGCCTCCGACGACCGCCGCAAGCCCGGACCCCTGATTGCGCTTGCCGGGGTCAAGCCTGGCGACAAGGTCTTGGATCTGATTCCGGGCTCGGGATACTGGACCAAGATCTTCAGCAAGATCGTCGGACCCGAGGGCAAGGTCTACGCCGTTTGGCCACAGGCCTACGCTCGGGAAGCGATGGGCGATGTCGCGAGCCTCCGGAAGACGGCTGCCGACAAATATTACGGCAACATCGCGGTCGAGATTCAGCCTTCGACCACGCTCACCGCGCCCGAGCCGGTCGACGTGGTATGGACCTCGCAGAACTTTCACGACTACCCCGACGAGTTCATGGGGAAAGGCGATCCGAGCGCGCTGGCCAAGGATGCGTTCAAGATCCTGAAGCCGGGCGGGACGTTTATGGTCATCGATCACATCGCGAAGC
>JBKPJK010000385.1:0-1824 GCA_046730635.1 Pseudomonadota bacterium
GTCACGTGCGCCAGTGGGCGCCCTACGGCCTGAAGTAAGGAGAACCCGACATGGCACGAGTGAAGCGTGGCACGACCACCAAGGCGAAGCACAAGCGGATTCTGGACCAGGCGAAGGGCTATTATGGCCGTCGCAAGAACACGATCCGCGTCGCTCGCCAGGCCGTCGAGAAGGCCGGTCAGTACGCCTATCGCGACCGCAAGGTGAAGAAGCGGAACTTCCGCGCTCTATGGATCCAACGCATCAACGCGGCGGTCCGCGCGGAGGGCCTGACCTATGGCCAGTTCATGCACGCGCTGAACCTTGCCGGGATCACCCTCGACCGGAAGGTGCTCGCCGACATCGCGATGCACGAGGCCGAGGCGTTCAGCGCGATCATCGCGCAGGCGAAGGGCGCATTGCAAAAGAAGGCGGCCTAGCCTTCTCCATCAAGAACAAGGAGGGGCGCCCGGAGCAATCCGCGGCGCCCTTTTCTTTATGAGTTGTTGGAGAATTGGCGCATTGAAGAACGATTATGCGTCGTTTCAGGACGATTTCGCCGATCATCCCTAGGAATTGCTCGGTTGTTCCACCGATGGACTTCATCGACACGCAAGATCATCCTGATCGCGTGTGGGACCATGGGTAAGGGGGCGACCTATGGCTTATTATCGACTGTATCACCTTCACGGGCCGAACTTCGAAGTGGAGAGCTTCCACGAGTTCGACGCCGAGAATGACGAGGCCGCAATCGCCATGAGCGAGACCTGGCGCGCCATCAATCCGATGGAGCTTTGGCAGGGCCATCGCAAGGTCCACTGGTGGGATGGCGTCACACAGGAACGCGTCGGCGAGAAATAGGCCGGCGAACTCAGTCCAGCAGTTCGTAGGCGGGCAATGTCAGGAACTCGACCAGGTCGTCCGAGACAATCATGTTGTGCATCAGTCGCGCGGCTTCGGCGATGTTCGGAACTTCGGCGAGCAGGCCGACCTCCTCATCGAACCATTGCTCGAATAGATTGAGGGTGAAGCTGCGCCCGTCATTGAGCGGAGCTTTGAATCTCAACCATTGCCATAGCTGCGTCCGGCAGATTTCCGCGGTCGCGGCATCCTCCATCAGGTTGTAGAGCGGAACCGCGCCTTTCCCCCCGAGCCAGGCCGCGAGATACTGGACGCCGACGCGGATGTTCTCGCGCGCTCCGGCCTCGGTGCGGACCCCTTCGTGCAGCTTCAGCATCTCGTCACGGCCCGGAATGTCCTCCGGCATCCTCGAAAGCTGATTCGGCGCGATCGAGGCGAACACCTCGGCCGCCACCGATACTAGTGCCGGATGAGCGACCCAGGTGCCGTCGTGGCCGTTGCCGACTTCGCGCAGCTTGTCGGCACGGACCTTTTCCAGAGCCGCTTGGTTGGCGGCTTCGTCGCCCTTCACCGGAATGAAGGCCGACATTCCGCCCATGGCGAATGCGCCGCGGTGGTGGCAGGTCGACACCAGCCGCAGCGAATATGCGGCGAGGAACGCCTTATCCATCGTCATGAGGGCCCGGTCGGGAGTGAGCCGGTCGGCGGAACGGCCGCAGCGCTTGATGGTGCTGAAGATATAATCCCAGCGTCCGCAGTTGAGGCCGACGATATTCTCTTTCAGAGCGTAGAGGATCTCGTCCATCTCGAAGGCGGCGGGCAGCGTTTCGATCAGCACCGTCGCCTTGATAGTGCCGCGCTCGAGCCGGAGCTTGTTCTCGGCAAAAGCGAAGACGTCGCTCCAGAGCGCCGCTTCTTCCATGCTCTCCATCTTCGGCAGGTAGAAATATGGGCCGGAGCCTTTGCTGAGCGCCTGCCGGGCAT
>JBKPJK010000386.1:0-2076 GCA_046730635.1 Pseudomonadota bacterium
ATTGGGACTCGTCGGCAGCTTGTGATCCGAACCGTAGCCCCGCCACGAATACATGCGGTTGAGCAGCATGTTGGCTCGGCTTCTCTGGCCCGCGCAGTCGGCGAGGCGGATCGTCATTGAATCCTGCACTTGCCCGCATTGAGAGGGCAGCTGAATCGTATGAAGCCGGCCGTCGCCGTCGAGATGATTGCGCGCGCTGCCGGCGTTACGGTCGCGGAAGGCCAGCGCCCCCCAGTTCAATGACATCAATCCCCACCCCAGAAAATCGCAACGCAGCCAACGAATCGGATTCCTGCGTCGCCCGACCCCTCTGAAAGCCTAAGAGAGGTAGAGCGAAGGTTAAGAGGGCAGGCGGACATTGCGCGGCAGGCTGTGCAGCGGACGCGCCCGCACGTGTGCCAGAGCGGAACAACTACCCGATTTGCCCGATTTTACATTAGGTTACGGCAATGGAACGAACAGGACTTTAACATCAAAGAAGCGAGTTGATCGCCTCCGCGAGGCGCAGATCGCGCTCGGTCACGCCCCCGGTGTCGTGGCTGGTCAGGCGAAAATCGACGCGGTTCCAAACGCTCGTGAACTCGGGGTGGTGATCGACCTTTTCAGCCTGCAGGGCGACGCGCGTCAGGAAGGCAAAGGCCTCGCTGAAATCCTTGAACTTGATCGTTCGCAGCAGCGCCTTGCTGCCATCCTCAAGAGCCCATCCGGCGGGCACCTTCATCACGATTCTCCTGTCCTAACAGGCATGCGCCGTGACTATGCCTCCATTCGAGCCCGCAGCGAAGGGTCGAGGGTGACAAAGTGGAGGAAGTGGAAGAACCCCCGATTCGATCAGTCATAGGCAGTCACCCTCGTCCTTGAAATGCTGTTCCCGAGGGAGCAGTTGGGCCGCGAAGGAGATTCCCATGGCCACGCAAGTCGCCGACGAGACGACCGTTACCGGGTTCGCGAACCCGATGGGGACGGACGGTTTCGAGTTCGTCGAATACACCGCCCCGGACATCGAGCTCCTGCGCTCGCTCTTCACCAAGATGGGGTTTCCCGAGGTCGCCCGTCATCGGAGCAAGAACGTGACCCTTCACAAGCAGGGCGACTGCAACTTCATCATCAATGCGGAGCCTGGCTCCTATGCCGAGGAATATGCCAAGGCGCATGGGCCGAGCGCTTGCGCGATGGCCTTCCGGGTCAAGGACGCAAAAGCGGCTCACGAGCGCGCCCTGAAGCTGGGAGCAACCAGCGTCCAAGTCAGCAGGGGTGACGGGGAGCTCGACATCCCCGCGATCGAAGGCATTGGCGGCTCCCGCCTTTTCTTCGTCGACCGCTACGGCCAGGGCGGTTCGATTTACGAGGTGGACTTCGAGTTCCATCCGGACTGGCAGCAACGGATGGCGCAGGCGGATTCGAAGCTGACATACATCGATCACCTGACCCACAATGTGAACCGCGGCCGGATGAGCGTCTGGGCCGATTTCTACGAGCGTCTCTTCAATTTCCGCGAGATCCGCTACTTCGACATCGAGGGGAAGCAGACGGGCCTGTTCTCCAAGGCGATGACCTCGCCCTGCGGCAAGATCCGCATCCCGCTCAACGAGAGTCAGGACGACAAGAGCCAGATCGAGGAGTTTCTCCGCGAATATAAGGGCGAGGGCATCCAGCACATCGCCCTCGGCACATCGAACATCTACGAGAGCGTCGACATCATTCGCGGCCGGGGCATTCCTTTCCAGGACACGCCCGACACCTATTACGAGCTGCTTCCGGAGCGCATCAAAGGTCACGGCGAGAATATCGCCGAGTTGGAGAAGCGCCGCATCCTGATGGACGGCGCGCCGACCGAGGGTCAGGGCCTGCTGCTGCAGATTTTCACGCAGAACGTGATCGGCCCGATCTTCTTCGAAATCATCCAGCGCAAAGGCAATGAAGGCTTCGGCGAGGGCAATTTCAAAGCCCTGTTCGAGAGCATCGAGCTCGACCAGATGCGCCGCGGAGTGATCTGACCCGAATGACGGAAGCTTTCATTTGCGATGCTATCCGCCTGTCTCTTATACACATCTCCGAGCCCACGAGACATTGGCT
>JBKPJK010000387.1:0-1842 GCA_046730635.1 Pseudomonadota bacterium
TGGTTATCGCCGCTTCCGCGAGACCGAATGGCAACATCAGCGCGAGCGCTGGTCGGAACTTGCCGAGGGCCAGAGCCCGCAGGTCATGATCCTGTCCTGCGCCGACAGCCGGGTCGATCCGGCCCAGATCTTCGACGCGAGCCCGGGAGAGATGTTCGTCGCACGAAACATCGCCGGATTGGCGCCGCCCTATGAGACCACCAGCGGCTATCACGGCGTTTCCGCCGCTCTCGAATTCGCGGTCACGCAGCTCAAGGTCGGGGAGATCCTGGTGATGGGTCACGGCCTGTGCGGGGGCTGCGCCGCTGCCCTCACGGGCAAGTTCGACGACACCGAACCCGGCGAGGGCCACTTCATCTCCGATTGGGTCCACATGCTCGACGAGGCCAGCCGTATGGTTCGCGCCCGCCATGCTGAGCTGGACCATGCCGCCTACACCGACATGGAACGGGAAGCCGTGAAGGTCAGCCTTGCCAACCTGCGAACCTTTCCATGGATCGCCGAAAGAGAGCAGGCCGGAGAGCTCAAGCTCCATGGCGCGCACTTCTCGATAGCCGAAGGTCGACTCTACTTGCTGGACGAAGCGAAGGGCGCTTTCGAACCCGTTTAGTTCGCCTAACAGCGAACCTTATAATTGTAGTGCGGCCGGCCGTAATGGTCGATGTAATAGCAATAGCCCCGGTTATCCCGATAATATTGCCGATCGCCGATGATGGCCCCGACCATGCCGCCCAAGACGCCGCCGACTGCCGCACCCGCGCCCGTTCCAATGCCGGGAATCACCGACCCGGCGAGAGCTCCCGCGCCGGCGCCGATCGCCGCCCCGGTTGCGCCGCTTGCAACCACATGATCGCGGTACGGATCGGTCGTGCAGCCGCCTAGCGTGAGACTGGATGCAACAGCTGCCGAAATGAGCAGACGTTTCATTGCCCGTCCTCCTGAGCTGAGGTGCGGCTTCAGTGCGGCAGCGCCAGTTTCGTTCCACAAAAAGAAGGCGGGACGGAAGTTTCGCTTCCGCCCCGCTTCATTGGCAACTTAAGAACGTTTGCTAACTAGCTGATCTAGCAGCGAACGTCGTAGCTGTAGTGCGGCTGACCATATTGGTCGACGTAATAGCAATAACCGCGCGTATCGCGATAATATTGGCGGCCGTGAACGGTGGCACCAAGCACGCCGCCGAGAATCGCGCCGGCGACCGCACCCTGCACGGGGCTCACGCCCGGGATCACTGCGCCTGCAACTGCGCCTGCGGCGCCGCCGACGGCAGCGCCGGTCGCCACGCGGCGGCCCTGGCTGTCGTAGGTATAGCCGGGCTGACCGTAGTAGCCGTTATTGTAGCCATTGTTGTAATATGGATCGTAGCCGTACTGGTTCGGATACGTCGCGCAGCCGGCTGCGGCGAGGCTCCCAGCGGCAATGACCGCAAGTCCGATCTTCCTCATCGTCTCATCCCTTCCACAACTCGCCCCTCCTGTCAGAAGCAACAGTGCATCAGGCGACATTTCGTTCCCGCACCGATCATGAAGCGTTCATGTACGGAACACGTCTCACGCCAGGCTGTGGTCATTCCGCGACACCGCGCTAGAGAACCCTCAGAAGGGACTCGGAAATGCACGATCGTAGCGTCGAACAGGAAGCCAATATCGCCTTGCTGATCGACGCCGATAACGGCTCGCCGGACCATCTCGACGAGGTGCTGCTCGTCCTCGGAGAACTAGGCACGATCAACATCCGCCGCGCCTACGGCAACTGGCAGAAGCCGAGCCTCAAGAATTGGGGCGCCCTGACCGGGACCCACTCGATCGTGCCGGTCCAGCAATTCGACGTGATCAAGGGCAAGAG
>JBKPJK010000388.1:0-8956 GCA_046730635.1 Pseudomonadota bacterium
CTTCAGCTTCGATTTGGGCGGAGCGTTTCCCGTCACTTCAGATCACCATCCGCAAATTGGCGCCGCCTTCGGACGCGTCGAGCGCGCATATCGACCCGCCGTGGGCGAGCGCAACCTGGCGCGCGAAGCTCAGGCCCACACCGCTGCCGCCTTTGTGGGTCGTGTAGAAAGGCAGGAAGATGTCCTCGCGGCGGTCGGCTGGGATTCCCGGGCCATTGTCGCGGACCTCGATCCGGAAATGACCGTTCGCCTCCCGCGCAAGGCCGAGCACTACGACCGGCTCTTTCTGGTCCGTCGTCGCGCGGATCGAATTGCGCAGCAGGTTGAGCAACGCCTGGGCGAGCAGCTCCGGATCGGCGTTGAGGCTCATGGTCCGGGGCTCGATCTCGACCCGCGCGTCGATGATCCGATCGGCGGCGTTGGCGAGCGCGAGCCGCATGATTTCCTCGGCCCATGCTTGCGCCTTGAACTGGCGCCGGTGGATGTCGGGGGCCTGGGCGAACTCGCGATAGCTTTCGACGAAGCGGAGGATGCCCTCCGCTCTTCGCGCGACCGTCTCGGTGGCGGTCCGCGCTTCGTCGAGGCTGCCTCGTCCCTTCGACGCGGCCGCAACCATTTCCGCCCCCGAACGGGCCAGCGATGTCACCGGCGTCAGCGAATTCATGATTTCGTGCGTGAGCACGCGCACCAGGTCCGCCTGGGCGGCAACTTCCAATGCGCCCAGTTCGCTCTGAACCGGAAGGATCGAAAGCATCGTCACCGGCGTGTCGAGCCGTGCGACCTGCGCCGACGCAAAGATCACTTTCTGCGGAACGCCCTCGAGCACGAGCCGCGTGATCTTGCGCGTGCCTGGAGACAGATGGACGGCGGCCCCCAGCTCAGGCCCCAGCGCCTCGAGATCGCGCAGCGAATGGAGCGGTTGGCGGGCGAAGAGCTGGCGCGCCGCCTTGTTGAGCATCTCGACACGTCCGGTCTCGTCGACGGTCAGCAGCGCGCTCGGTGAATCGTCCACGATGGCCGCCAGGTACCGCGCCTCTGCGCTTTCTTCGGTGTGCCGCGCCTGAAGTGTCTTCAGGGCATTGTCGAGGGCCTGCCCCAAAACGTCGAAGCCCCCGCCGCTCGGGTCGGAAAAGCGCTGGGAATAATCCTCGAAACGTACGGACTCGATGAAGCGCGACACGAGGAAGTTCGTTCGCCGGATGAAGTTCCACAAACTGGCGAGCGCGACCGCTCCGACGAGTATCGCAACGACGAGGCCGGCGCGGACTCCGGGCGTCGCAAGCGCGAGCCCGACCAGCGCGATGGCGCCGACGAGAACAACCGTGCGCCAGGCAAGGCCGAATTCGAACTTGCGCCTAAAGTCCATGCTTCTCCATGCGGCGGTATAGAGCCCCACGGCTCAAGCCCAGCTCCGACGCTGCCAGCGACACGTTGAAATGATGCATCCGGAGAGCGCGCTCGATCATTTGCCGTTCGAGCTGGTCGAGATTGAGCGTGTCGCCGGCAATGGAAAGCGAAGCGGCTTCCGAACGCTGGGGCAGGGGAAAGTCGTCGATTCGGTAGCGATCCCCGTCGGCCATAATCACGGCCCGTTCGGCGGCGTGACGAAGCGCGCGGACGTTCCCCGGCCAGTCGTGTCG
The DNA here is from genome assembly GCA_046730635.1 of Pseudomonadota bacterium. Classification (GTDB taxonomy): domain Bacteria; phylum Pseudomonadota; class Alphaproteobacteria; order Sphingomonadales; family Sphingomonadaceae; genus Sphingomicrobium. The sequence continues at coordinate 1,641 of JBKPJK010000388.1, forward strand.
GATCAAGGCCTGCAGGACGCTCGGCGGAACGTCGCGCTGCGGCTTGTCATATTTGCGTGCGTAGAGTCCGAGATAATGATCGAGCAGGAGCGGGATGTCTTCCCGGCGTTCACGCAATGGCGGCAATTCGATCTCGATCGTGTTGAGCCGGAATAGAAGGTCCTGCCGAAACCGCTTGGCGTCCGCCAGCTGCTCCGCCGACATGTTCGTCGCGGCGACGACGCGAACGTCGATTGGGATCGGCTTGTTGGCCCCAACGGGAACGACCTCGCGTTGCTCGAGCGCCGTCAGCAGCTTGGGCTGAAGGTGCAGCGGCAGGTTTCCGATTTCGTCGAGAAACAAGGTGCTGTGATCCGCTGCCTTGAGCCGGCCGATTCGCGCACCCTCGGCGCCTGTGAACGCCCCTTTCACGTGGCCGAACAGCTCGGACTCGAACAAGGTTTCGGCAGTCGCACCGAGATCGATCGAAATCATCGGATGGTCGCTGCGGCGCGACTGACGATGGATTTCGCGCGCGACGATCTCTTTTCCCGTGCCGTTCTCGCCCAGGATCAGGACGTTTGCATCGGTTGGCGCGGCGCGAGCCACGAGCGTCCGCACCCGCTCCATCGATGGAGACTCTCCGATGAGCGGCGTTTCGCCTGTCGGCACCAGCTCTGAGGCGCGGCCCCGTTCGGTGCGGGCATCCATTCGGCTCAGGCGCAATGCAGCCGCGCTTCGCACGGTGGCAGAAAGGCGCTCGTTGCTCCACGGCTTGGCGACGAAATCGCTCGCTCCCGCCTTGATCGCCTCGACGGCGATAGAGACCGCACCATGAGCCGTGATGATCACCACGGCCGCATCGGGATCCAGCTCCATGATGCGCCCCAAAAAGCTCAAGCCTTCGCGGCCATCCGTAGCGCCTCGCTCGAAATTCAGGTCCAGCAGGATCGCGTCCGGACTTTCCTTCTTGAGTTGGGCGAGCAACTCGGCCGGCGAGTTGAGCGTGTCGACCCGTGCGAACAGGTCACGCAGCGCGAGCCGCGCCGCCAGGCCAATGTCAGGATCGTCGTCGACGACCACACAAAGATCGAAGGGAGCTGCCACGCTACACCTGTAGCGCCACTGTCCGGAAATGAACAGCGGTCGTTGAAAAATTTTCCTGCACTTTCAATTGGCACGGCGTTTGCAGCGATAGGGCCATGGAAATTGTTGCGAACTCGCGTTGTAGAGGGGCCGGCTCGCCCGAAAAGGGTTCACTGCTGTCCAGAAGCGGACATTCGCTGCCCGAAGGTGGACAATGAGCTTGGTGGAGCTTCGGCAGGCCGAGCGTTCGGAAGCCGTTAGCGGCGGCGCCATGGATCGCGTTGTCGAACGCAAACGCATCGACAAACGGATTCTCTATGGAGGCGCGGCTGCCACCATCGCCCTGCTGGTCGTGCTCTTTTGGTTGTTCGCACCCCGGTCGGACGCGATGACCGTCTCGCGCGAGCGCCTCACTATTTCATCGGTCCAGAACGGAAACTTCGACGACTATCTCCCCCTGCGTGCACGCGTGACGCCGCTCGTGACGGTCTATCTTGATGCGGTCGAAGGCGGCCGCGTGGAAAAGAAGCTCGTCGAGGACGGCGCTCAGGTCACCGCGGGCCAACTCCTGGCCGTGTTGTCCAATGCCGAACTGCAGCTCTCGACCCTCGAGAAGCAGGCCGAGGTCGAACAGCAGCTCAACAATATGCGCAGCCAGGAGCTTGCCCTGACTCAGACCCGCAACACGAATCTCCGGGATCTCAACCAGGCCGAGACCGACCTCGCGAAGATGCGCCGGCAATATGACTTGCAGCGGCCGCTGGCGGAGCGGGGATTCGTTTCAAGCAAGACGTTCAACGACACCAAGGACGATCTGAACTATCAGCAGCAGCGCCTGCAGATTCTGAAGCGCAGCATCGCGCAGACAGAAGCGCTTCAGACCAGCCAGCTGCAGCAGCTTCGCGCCGCGGCGAGCTCACTCAACACCAGCATGGGCGTGGCCCAGAACAGCCTCGGGCAGCTCAACATCCGGGCGCCCGTGACCGGGCAGCTCAGCGGGTTCGATATCCAGCTGGGCCAGTCGCTCCAACAGGGCGAACGTATCGGCCAGATCGATAGCGCAGGCGCCGACAAGCTCCAGGCAGACGTCGACGAATTCTATCTCGGCCGCGTGTCGGTCGGACAGACGGCGACCGCGGATGTCGACGGCAAGACCTTCCGCCTCAAGGTCGCCAAGGTCTACCCGCAGGTTCGCAACGGCCAGTTTCAGATCGACCTCGTCTTCCTCGGTCAAGAGCCGCCATCTGTTCAGCGCGGCCAGACCATTCAGGCAAAGCTGACCGTAGGCGATTCATCAAAGGCGCTGCTCATTCCGAACGGTGCTTTCTTCAGCGACACGGGCGGTACGTGGGTCTTCGTCGTCGACTCCGGCGGGAACAGCGCGACCAAGCGCCAGATCCAGCTCGGCCGCCGCAACAACGACTTCATCGAGGTGCTTAGCGGGCTCAAACCCGGCGAGCGCGTGATCACCTCTTCCTACAGCGGTCTGACCGACAAGGACCGCCTCAACTTCAGCTCCGGCGAGTAAGAAAGGAACACCACCCGTGCTCACCATGACTGCGCTGACCAAGACCTACCGCACCGATACGGTGGAGACGACCGCACTCGACAATGTTGACCTCGATATTGCCGACGGCGAGTTCGTCGCGATCATGGGCCCGTCGGGCTGCGGCAAATCGACGCTTCTCAACGTCATGGGCATGCTCGATAGCCCGACCGGCGGCTCCTACGTGTTCAATGGTCAGGAGGTGGCCGGGCTCAGCGAGGCGCAGCTCGCGGACACCCGCAAGAGCAACATCGGCTTCATCTTCCAGAGCTTCAATCTCGTCGACGAGCTGACGGTCCGCGAGAATGTCGAGCTGGCGTTGCTCTACCACAATCACCCGGCAGCGCACCGCAAGGAGCGCGTCGATCAAGTCCTTGACAAGGTCGGCATCGCGCATCGTGCCAAGCACCGTCCAACGCAATTGTCCGGCGGTCAGCAGCAGCGTGTGGCCGTCGCCCGCGCGCTGGTTGGCCAGCCTAAATTGATCCTTGCCGACGAGCCGACCGGCAATCTCGACACGGCGCATGGCGAAGAGGTGATGCGCATGCTTCGCCAGCTCAATCAGGAGGGCTCGACCATCGTCATGGTCACCCACTCCCCGGCCCATGCGGACTTTGCGAGCCGGGTCGTGAACATGCTCGATGGGCGCATCCTGCAGGAGCGGCGGCGCGCCGCCTAATCGACCGAGAGCGAATCCTTGGAGAGGACAGTCATCATGTGGCGGAATTATTGGACGGTCGCCGTTCGGGCCCTCGCGAAGAGCCGGACCTATTCCATCATCAACATTGCCGGTCTCGCAATCGGCATGGCCGCGTGCATCCTGATCCTGCTCTACATCCGTTACGAGCAAAGTTACGACAGCTGGGTTCCGGACGTCGAAAATACCTACGAGCTGCAGTCCTGGTATCCCAACCCCAAGGACGGCGTGCCCGGCTTCTTCCAGATGGGTACCTACGTCGCGCAAACCTATATCAAGAAGGATTTCCCGCAGGTCGAGCGGACGGCCTACATCCAAGACAACGGTCCAGTGTTCCTGAAGGACGGTCAGGCCCAGACAACCAAGAATTGGATGTTCACGAACGACGACTTCCTGAAGGTCGTCAATCTCCCGCTGCTTGCGGGAACCACTCTTCCCGCTCCGCAGACCGCGGTGCTCACGCGGAGCGAAGCGATCAAGCGCTTCGGTACCGATCAGGTGATCGGGCGGACCTTCACGATCATCTCCCGAGGCGTCCGCCGCGACTTCAGGATCACTGGATTGCTGAAGGACCTGCCGAAGAATTCCAGCCTTAAGATCGATGCGCTGCTGAGGCTGGATTTTGGCGCCTTCTACTCCGAGCAGCCGGAATTCCTCACCAAGTGCTGGGGCTGCCAATCGGGCTACGTCTTCGTGAAGATGCGGCCGGGTACCGACATCAAGCAGATCCAGGCGCAAATGCCGGCGTGGGAGAAACGCAGTATCCCGAACGAGCCCAACGGCGACATCATGTATAATGCCGGCGACGACGAAGATTGGCATTTCGTCAATCTGAAGGATGTCCATCTCGGAAAGGCGCAGGAGGCGACGCTGACTCCTGGCAACGACGAACGCACGATTGCGACCTTTGCCGTAATTGCGTTGCTCATCCTCGGGATGGCCATTGTGAATTTCACGAACCTCGCAACAGCGCGCGCCAGCCAACGGGCGCGCGAGGTGGCATTGCGCAAGGTGCTCGGCGCAACGCGCAACCAGTTGATCGTCCAGTTCGTGGCTGAATCGATCCTGATCTCGGCGGTTGCCATGCTGCTCGCGCTGGCCCTCGTGGAGCTTCTCGTCAGGCCCTTTGCGGCGTTCCTCGACGCAGACATTGCCCTCAATTATTTCGGCAAGGCGGGCATTCTGCTGCCGGCGATCGGGCTGACTTTGCTCGTGGGGATCGTCAGCGGTCTCTATCCGGCCTTCTTCCTGTCGCGGTTCCAGCCGGCGCAGGTGCTCAAGGCCAATCGCTCCGCGGCCGAAACGCCCGGCTCGGGCCGCCTGAGGACCGCGCTTGTCGTTCTCCAATTCGCAGTGTCGATCGGCCTCATCATCTGCACGGCCGTGATCTACGGCCAGACCGTCTACGCCCGAAACGTCGACCCAGGTTACAAACGGGACCACATCCTGCAGATGGAAGAAACGGGGCGTGCCCAGCTCTACAACCGGGTGGAAGGGTTCGTCGAACAGGTGAAGCGCGTGCCCGGCGTCGTGGATGCCGGCCTGACCGACATCGGGGTCGGCACCGACAACAACAACAATACGGGGATCATCCCGCCGGGAAGCGACAAGCTGGTCAACATCGGTCAGTACAATGTCGGCGAGGGTTTCTTCAATGCGATGGGCCTGACCCTCAAGGCTGGCCGCTGGTTCGACGCGAACCGGCCGATGGACGACATGACGATCCCTTATCCGCAGGACAAGGCGGTCGAGAAGGCCATCTCCGAGCGCGGCGTGAACGTCGTGCTGAACGAATATGCGGCCAGGAAGCTCGGCTTCAAATCGCCGCAGGACGCTGTGGGTAAGGTCGTGAAGAGCGAGCTGCTCGGGCGTGACTACGGCAATACCAACATCAACATCATCGGAGTGGTCGGCGATTCCCGCTTCCGCTCGGTTCGCAAGCCGATCGACCCGATCATGTTTCGCAAGATTAAGACCGGGCCGAACTTCCTGATGGTCCGCTACCGTGGCGATCCGGAGACCGTACGGGGAGCGCTCGAGAACCAGTGGAAGCAATTCACCAACGAGGTGCCGTTCAACGCCAAGTTCAGCGAGGACATCATGGCGGAGATGTACAAGAAGGAGGATGCGCGGGCGAAAATCTTCGCGGCCTTCTCGCTGCTCGCCGTGATCATCGGATGCCTCGGTCTGTTCGGCCTCGCGTCATTCACGGCCGAGCGACGCACCAAGGAGATCGGGATTCGCAAGGTCCTGGGCGCGCGCACGCGCGACATCGTGCGCCTGCTCGTCTGGCAGTTCAGCCGGCCCGTCATTATCGCCAACATCATTGCCTGGCCGATCGCCTGGTGGATGATGCGCGATTGGCTGAACGGCTTCGACCAGCGGATCAGCCTGACCCCGGTGCCCTTCCTGATCGCCGCTCTCATCGCGCTAGGCATCGCGATCGTGACGGTCGTCGGTCACGCAGTCAGGATCGCGCGAGCCAACCCGATCCACGCGCTTCGTTACGAGTAAGGCGGTTAGTCGAGAGTCGTGCGGTATTTCCGCACGGCGATCGAAGCGACGATCACGACGAAGAGCGCCAAGGCGCCGAGGCTAGGCAGCGCATCGCCTACGCCGACGCCCTTTAGCATCGATCCGCGAACGACGCGAAGCATGTGAGTCACGGGAACTGCCGTTCCGATCCACTGGGCCCACTGAGGCATTCCGCGGAAAGGAAACAGGAAACCCGTGAGCAGGATCGATGGCAGCAGGTAAAAAACGGCCATTTGCATCGCCTGCAGCTGAGTTCGTGCAAGCGTGGAGACGAGGAAGCCCAGCGAAAGGCTCCCGACGATGAACAGGAAGAGGCCGACGATCAGCGCGAGCCAGCCGCCTGACATTGGCACACCGAACAGAATCCTGGCCAGGGTTATGATCAGTGTCGCCTGAACGATGCCGACCAGAACGTAAGGCGTCAGTTTGCCGATCATGACCTCCAGCGGTCGCAGCGGCGTCGCAAGCAAGGTCTCCATCGTTCCGCGCTCGGCTTCACGGGTCATTCCGAGCGCGGTCATCATCACCAATGTGATTGTGAGGATTGTGGCTACGAGCCCCGGGACGATGTTGTACGCCGTGATGTTTTCGGGGTTGTAGCGGCGCTGCACCACCACTTCGAAGGGCTGCGGCGTTCCATGAGTTGCGGCTTCGGCGAGCGGTCCCTTGAGGTCGTTCATCAGCGCATATTGTGGAAGGGCCGCCAAGGCCGCGACCGCCGGTCCGGTGGCTGCGGGGTCCGACGCGTCCGCTTCGACCAGAATCTGCGGGTTGTCGCGACGCACTACACGCCGGGTGAAATCGCCCGGGATCGTAATTGCGAACTGAACCGCCCCGCGCTCGATGAGCCTTTGCATCTCCGCGGGTGAGCGTGCCGAATAATGGAAATCGAAATATTCGCTGCGTTGAAGAGCGCCCATGATGGAGCGGGAGAATTGACCCTGGTCTTGGATCAGCACCGCCGTCGGCAAATGCTTCGGGTCGGAATTGATCGCGTAGCCGAACAGCAGCAGCTGGATCACCGGAATTCCGATGATCATCGCGTAGGTAAGCCGGTCGCGAACGAGTTGCGTGAACTCCTTCGACAGGACCGCGAAGATCCGCGACAGGGAAAGACCGATCATGCGGCTTTGCTCTGCTTGGCTTGAGCGGCACGCATCAGGTGAATGAACACATCCTCAAGGCTCGGCTGAACTTCCGCCCAGTGCCACGGCTCGCGACGGAAGGGCTCAATGGCTCTTTCGAGCCTGCCACGATCCGTTCCGCTGACGTGCAATGCGGCGCCGAACGGCGCGACCATGTCGACGCCCGGCTTGCCGGTGAGATCCTTCGCAAGCCGATCGGCGCGCGGACCGTCGGCTTCGAACGTGACGAGATGCGACTGTGCAATGACCTGGTCACCGGTCCCGCGCGCGATGAGGTCGCCGTTGAAGATGTACGCGATCTCGTGACAACGTTCCGCCTCGTCCATGT
>JBKPJK010000389.1:0-3102 GCA_046730635.1 Pseudomonadota bacterium
ACTAATCAGCCATCGGAGCCGGTGGCCCTGACGATCGCTGGATTGCGCGGTCTCGGCGATGCGGCCGTGCTCTTGCTGCTGAAGGACAATAGCGAGGAAGCCAAGCTCAAGCGGCAGGTCGCTCAAGCAACGAAGATGCAGGTCGTGGGACAGCTCGCCGGCGGCGTGGCGCACGACTTCAACAACATTCTGACGGCAATTATCGGCCACTGCGATTTGATGCTGATGCGGCATACGCCGGGCGACAGCGATTATGACGACATTCAGCAGATCAAGTCGAATTCCAACCGCGCTGCCGGCCTCACTCGACAGCTTCTCGCCTTCTCCCGTCAGCAGACTCTTCGTCCGCAGGTGCTCCAGCTGCCCGACGTCGTCTCGGAAGTGTCCCATCTGCTGAAGCGGCTTCTCGGCGAGACCGTGGAGCTGGTCGTGAAGCATGGACGCAGCCTCGGGCCCGTGCGCGCGGATCCGGGCCAGCTCGAGCAGGTCATCGTCAATCTCGCGGTGAATGCGCGGGACGCGATGCAGGCGAGGGGCGGCGGCACGCTGACGATCCAGACCTATTCCGTAAAAGCCGACCAGGTCGCCGAGCTCGGGTCGGACATTCTTCCCGTTGCCGACTATAGCGCGCTTTCGGTGACCGATACGGGGTGTGGGATTGCGCCGAACGTGTTGGGCAAGATCTTCGAGCCCTTCTTCACGACCAAGGAGGTTGGCAAGGGAACCGGCCTAGGTCTCTCGACCGTATACGGCATCGTCAAACAGTCCGGCGGGTTCATTTTCGCCGATAGCCGCGTCAATGAAGGAACCCGGTTCGTCATTTACTTGCCGGTCCATCGCGAGGAGGCAACGACCGCCAAGACCCGAAAGGCGGACAAGGGCAAGCCGAACGAGCTGTGGGGCAGCGGCACGGTATTGCTGGTCGAGGACGAGCCGATGGTGCGCAGCGTCGCGGAGCGGGCGCTCACCCGCCACGGCTATCAGGTCATCACCGCCGACAACGGCGAGGAAGCGTTGGAGATTCTCGCACGGGGCGAACCGATCGACCTACTCATCAGCGACGTCGTCATGCCGGGAATGGACGGCCCGACGATGGTTCGCGAGGCGCGCAAGAGCTGGCCGGATCTCAAGATCCTCTTCATGTCCGGCTATGCCGAGGAACAATTGAGGAAGTCGATCGACATCGAGAACGTCAACTTCCTGCCAAAGCCTTTTTCCGTCACCGAACTGGCTGAGGCGGCCCGCAATGCGGCCGGTGCCAAACCCGCCTCATCCAAATAAGCTTTGCGTATTCGGACATCCGCCTTATTCGAAGGCACATGGAAACTACGCGTTCGATCCTCATCGTAGAGGATGAACCTCTGATCGCGATGATGCTCGAGGACTTCCTCGATTCCCTTGGGCATAAGGTCCGGGGCACTTGCGATACTGTCGATTGCGCTCTCGCAGAAGTCGAGAAGGGTGGCTTCGACCTGGCAATTCTGGACGTGAATTTGAAAGGCGAGAACGTCTGGCCCGTGGCTAGCGCATTGCGCGAGAAGAACGTGCCGTTCGTCATCGCGACTGGCGGGCACGTCGACCCGCCGCCGCCCGAGTTCAACGACGCGCCGGTCATTGAGAAGCCTTACACGGTTGATCGCGTCACTCCGGCCATCGAAGCCGCGCTCACCGCATAGTCGGTCTTGCGCTCGCCGCGGGTGCCGTTACGTCCGAATTGCTGTCGCCCATGTTCGAATTCCAGTCGCACGTGATCTTTCCTACGCACGCGGTCGCACCGGCAGGCCCGCTGCCGCGCGGTGCCGAGCTTCTTTCGCTCAGTACGGCTGATGGAGATCGGTTGGCTGGGATCCATATTCCAGCCGACGCACCGTCGCGCGTTCGCACGCTTGTTCTCGGGTTCGGGGGGAATGCCTGGAACGGTCAGGACGTCGCCGAATATTTGCACGAGCTTTATCCGCACACCGATGTCGTCGCGTTTCACTACCGAGGTTACGAGCCCTCGACGGGCTCTCCGTCGGCCGAGGCACTGATTGCCGACGCTCCGCTCGTCTACGATTTGGCGATAGAGCGCGTGAAACCCGAGCGTATCGTCGGAGTCGGCTTCAGCATTGGGACCGGGGTGGCCGCGCAACTCGCGAGCCGCCGGCATCTCGACGGGCTGATCCTCGTGACCCCGTTCGATTCACTGAAGGCCGTGGCCCAGGCGATGTACCCGTGGCTTCCGATCGGGCCGTTCTTCGACCACGAAATTGATGCGGCGGGAGCAATCTCCAAAGTGCAGGTGCCCGTCGCGATCGTTGTTGCCGAGCGCGACGAGATTGTGCCGGCGGAGCGCACGGAGGCGCTTCAGTCAAAAATTCCAAATCTCGCCTTCGATCGCACGATCGACGATGCCGGCCACAACGACATCTATGCGCGATCGGAATTTCAGGACGCCATGCGGGAGGCACTCGTCGCGGTGGGCAGCTCTTCGGCCGATCTTGGGACACGGTAACCTTAACGGATCCCGCGTTGGGCCTTGCTAGGAACATACCCCCCATCCATATTGTTGAGATCAAACGGGCAATCGCGGTGCGGGGCGCGTTAAGACTCCTGCAGAGTTGATTGTGCGAGAAACTGGGGTAGCATGCCCCGATAGAGGACGGCCGCTCGCGGCCGAGATGCAAGGACGGGAATGACCAAGCTTTCAGGCGGCGGCGACGGCAAGAGCACACTCTACTGCTCGTTCTGCGGCAAGTCGCAGCATGAGGTCCGCAAACTCATCGCGGGACCGACCGTCTTCATATGCGACGAGTGCGTCGAACTCTGCAACGACATCATTCGCGAGGAGTCGAAGTCCGCGCTGGTGAAGACCCGCGACGGAGTTCCGACGCCGTCGGAGATCTGCAAGGTCCTCGACGATTATGTGATCGGCCAGGATCGCGCCAAGCGCGTCCTCTCGGTTGCCGTCCACAACCATTACAAGCGGCTGGCCCACGGCTCCAAGGCCGGCAACGAGGTCGAACTCGCCAAATCGAACATCCTGCTCATCGGCCCGACGGGCTGCGGCAAGACGTTGCTGGCGCAGACGCTTGCGCGCATCCTCGATGTGCCGTTCACGAT
>JBKPJK010000390.1:0-1990 GCA_046730635.1 Pseudomonadota bacterium
CTGACGTCCTCGGGTCTCGCGACGCAGCGTTCGAGGAAATCCTCGTCGACCTCCTCGTCGATCGTGAAGTCCGGCAGATGCAGGATGAACCTGGCGCGCAGGCCCTCCCCGTCCGGCAGCAAGGTGAACAGCTCCATCCAGCTCGCATTGACCCGAACCAACGGCTTGTCCGAAGTCGATGGAAGACAGGAAACCGACCAGTAATGGCGCTCGGTCAGCCGCGGTATCGGAATGCAGCGCTGGCCGTAGATGCCGAGGATCTCAAGCACGTCTGGCGCCTGCGGACGTCGCAGCAATTTCTCGAACCGGCCGGCATATTTGAACCTCTGCTCCAGCGATTCCGATCGCTCGTCGGCATCCGGCGGGGTCGCCTCACCCTCCAGCCAAGCGCGCTGCTGCTCTTCGTCGAGGAACTGGCGAAGGCCTTTGACTGGCTTCGAGGCCCGGCTTTCGAGGATCCTGGCGGCATGGTTCATGGGCCGACGCCGTAGCCGAAGAAGCTGCCGATGTCCGCTTTCCGCCGAAGCGGATGCTGGACTCAGTCGCTGGCGAGTTTGGGCGCGGCGAAATGCTTCTTCTTAGGGGCTTTTTCCCATCCGGCGACTTCATAGCCGCGCTCGCGCAGGCAGCCCTGGAGCGCGGTCTTGACCGCATGTTCTTTCTTGGCGCGCTTCATCCGCGACATGCCCCAGGCGCCACCGATCACAGCGACCGGAAGAAGGACGATGGTCGCGCTTGCGAGAGCGACTCCGCCCCACCCGCCGGCTGCCGCAGCCGCTGCGCCGCCGACAGCCGCGGTCCCTGCCCCGGCGCCGGCGCCGACCGCCGCTGAGCCGCTCCGGCCTTCGGCATCCAGCTTCCCGTGGACGAGGAGATCCTGGCAGGTCGCGAAAGCGGCATCGAACTCCGGCTGGCTGATCGGAGCGCTAGTCAGTTGAGGCGTGAAGTCGCGCGGCTTCGACGAGCAGGCCTCGATCGCGAGGCACAATAACAGCACTGCAACAGCCGGATTTTTCTGCATTTTTTGATTCCCCCCGGCGGGAAATAACCACGCGATCGGGCCCGATGCAACGCCTGATTTCCGATCATATACGGCGGGTTCCGGCCGCATTTGCGTTTCATATAAAAACCTGTTTAGTCGGTTACACGACATCCATCTGGTGGGGGGCAAGTGATCGAATACCGTCGCGCCGTGCCGAGCGAGCGCAAGAACGACCTTTGGCACTGGCGGCCGAGCTGCAAATCCTATCCGACGCGGACATTCGAAATCCGGAAGGAACGACCCTCCGAAGGTGATTTATGCGCGCGCTGCGCGAGCCTCGCTTAGCCTTAGAGGTTAGACGCCCATGATCTGCCGCGCCGTCGCGTGCCACCACGGCGTGTCCCACAGCAGGTTGATGATCACCGCCGTCGGCACATAGATCGACAACCAGATCCAGTACGCCTCGTGTACCCTCCGGTTGCGGACGACGTCCCAAACGAACATCGGCGAGACCGCGAGCAGCACATAAAGCTGCAGCGAAATCGGGCTCCACGGCATCGTCTGCGGAAGCGCCGTGATCCTGACGATTCCCGCCGCCAGCGGGATCGCGGTCGCGAGGAACATCATCCGCTTGTGAAGGCCCGAATTGCCGTCGCGCGCCTTGAACGCGATCCCGAGGAACAAAGGGAACAGCAATCCGACTTGGATCTGCATCAGCATGATATCGTCGAGCTCGGGCACCCGCTCGAGAAGCTTCTCCCTCACCCCCGCCGGTCCGAAATGCGCGCCTTGCCACACCTGGTGATAGATCGTGGGCACGAGCACGAGTCCGACGGCCACGAGGAGAGCGGCGAGGCCGAATCCCAGAACCCCGAGCCGCATGTGATATTCGCGGCGGCCGGTCGCCATGAGCCAGGACTGCGCGAACAAGGTCAGCAGGAACGATCCCATCACGACCGCATGCAGGTGCAGCACCAAGGGAAACGGCGGCCGAGCTCCCGCCCGGAC
>JBKPJK010000391.1:0-1439 GCA_046730635.1 Pseudomonadota bacterium
GATCTGTTCCGATCCGGTACGAAGAGATTTCCAGGGAGTAATTCCAGCTTTCTGTCGTTGTTCTTGGTGAGCTCGCTCGCGGGAGCATCGCATGGCTGGCCTGTTTAAAAGCGACCTAGACGATTTCGACGCGACGGCGCCGGAGGATTCGGAGCGGTGCGTGTCCGCGAAAGAATCTCTGCCGTCGCCCGCCGCCGGGAATTTCAAGGATCTCGAGAGGCTGCTGGAGCAACTCGGCTCGCCGCCGGTGTTCGAGCTAGGCAACCCGCTTCCGCAGGAGAAATTCATGCCGAAGCGGCGCATCGGAGAGTGCCACGCCTCGCACAACCGGGCGCTGTTCGGCGAGACTGACTAGCCGCGAGAGCGTTCGCGCAGCTTGGTGATCGTCGTCGCGTTGCTGATAACTTCGACGTCGGTCTTGCAGTGGAGCAGGCGAATGCCTTTCTGCTTCAGCGCTTTCTCGAGGGCGGGCGCGAAGTCCTCGGTGCCCTCGACGGTCGCAACGAAGCTTGCGCCGAACGCCTTCGCCAGAGCTGCGAAGTCGGGGTTGCTGAGACCGGTCGCGGAGATCCGTTGTGGATACTCCCGCTCCTGATGCATGCGGATCGTGCCGTAGCTCGCATTATCGACGACGATGACCAGGAGGTCCGCGGCATATTGTGCGGCGGTCGCGAGTTCCTGGCCGTTCATCAGGAAGTCGCCGTCGCCTGCGACGCACACGACAGACCGGTCCTTGAAGCGGATCGCCGCTGCGACTGCAGCAGGGAGGCCATATCCCATGGTGCCGCTGGTCGGCGCGAGCTGCGTCGGCATCGGGCCGTAGCGCCAATAACGATGCCACCAGCCCGAGAAATTGCCGGCTCCGTTGCAGACGATGGTGTTCTCGGGGAGTCGCTCGCGCATCGCCGCCACGCACGGACCGAGGTCGAGCTTCACGCCCTCGCGCGGCTTGGGTTCGGACCAGTCGAGCCATTCTTTGTGCGCGTCGTCCCCGCAGGAGAAGCGGACCAGGTCGGGGTCGATCCACTCGTCGACCATCTCGGCGAACTCGCCCATGTCGGCGCAGATCGGCAGGTCGGCATGATAGACTCGGCCGAGTTCGTTCGGGTCGGGATGGACGTGGACGAGTGTCTGGCCCGGATGATCCGGCGTGATGAGCGTGTAGCCGTCGGTCGTCGCCTCCCCGAGGCGCGGCCCGACGGCGATGATCAGGTCGGCGTCGCGGATTCGCTGCTGCAGCTTCGGGTTGGGGCCATAGCCGAGGTTGCCGGCATAGACCTGGCACGTGTTGCAGATAGCATCCTGGCGGCGGAATGCGGCGGCGACGGGGATCCCGTAACGGAAGGCGAAGTTCGCGAAATGGTGCGACGCGCGCGGGCTCCAGTCGGCGCCGCCAACGATCGCGACCGGCGAGGCGGCCTCCTTGAACAATTCGAACA
>JBKPJK010000392.1:0-3643 GCA_046730635.1 Pseudomonadota bacterium
GCCAGGAACGCCCCGATCGATGTCGGCGTCCACAGGCCGAACAACAGCCCGTAAAGCGCTCCAGCGGCCAGGAGCCATCCCAGGAAGATGAGGAGCAGAAGGCCGGCCACGATCCCCATGTCGTCCGCTGACGGTCGCTTCAGCACATCGAAGAAGTGCGACCAATTGTGGTCGGGGTTTCCACTCTCGCGCCGGCGCGCCAGCTCATAGAAGCCGACCGCCGCCACCGGCCCCAACAGCCCCACGCCGGCAACGACCGGGAAGAAGTAGGGCATGAGCGGCTGGTTGGTCGTCATGACCACCGCGGCAATGCCGATCAGCGTGTAGATCAGGCCGGCGAAGAAGATGTCCCCCCGCATGGCGAGGAAATCGTTCAAACCGTGGGTGAGAGAAAGGCGCAGATCTGCTGCGTCGATGGTGCGAACCGGAATGCTCCGGGTACGGGCGGCTGGCGTGCCGCGCATCGTTTTGGTCGCCATGACACCTCCTCAAGAGCGTGCCGTCCGGCGCAACAGGCGCCGGGCGCCTGTCCGCTTGATAACACAAGCTTGCCGAGTCGGTCAGAGCCTGACGCGCGACATCGTGATCGTGCTGTCGGGCGCATATTGCGGAATGGCGTTTTTCGGCCGCGCGGCGGCGAGGGCTCTGCCTTCTGGAGGAAGGCTGAACCGAAACGAAAACAGCTCGGCCTCGATCGGCCTCCGATCCGCGAGAAGGAACTCGACGACCAAGCCCTCGCAGGAGCGGCCCATGCACCGCAACAGCGGCTTTTCCGGCTCTCCGGAAGGAGGAATGGGTTCGACCGAACCCGGTAGTCCCAACGCGAGCAGCTTCGTGTCCTTCGCGAACCGGATTGTGACCGCATCGCCGCCGCCGGGTGACAAGGATATCCTGATGCGTCGGCCCTTGCCGGCTGGCTCGCTCGCTATCAGGCAAGCATTCGCCACGGGCGCCGAGAGGAAGGGCGCCTTCGAGATCCAGCGAGTGCGGGCGTTATATGGCAGGACGTCCTGACGCCAGTCCCCGGGATAGGCCGGCGGGAGTGGCGCTTCCTTTGCCGCAATTCCCCAGGAGGCCGCGCCGTGATCGGCATCGCGGAAATAATCGATGCCGAAGGCCGCCGGACGCTCGGCGCTCGAGCGGGGAAGAAACAGCGCTGTGGACCACAAGGCGGTTGCCGATACCAGCAGGAGTCCGATCGCCGGTCGCAGTCTCGTACCCCTTAGCTCAACGACGGCGGGGAGGGCGGCCAACGCGCCCAGCGGCGCCACTGCCCAGAGGGGACCATCGACAAGAAGCGTCTCAATTCCGGCGAGCAGTTCCCCGAACATCACGAACTGCACCACGGTCGCGATCGTCGCGAGGAGTGTCGCTGCCCCGGGGGCCCGTCTGGCGGAGGCAATCCCGATCAATGCGATTGCGGGGGCGAGAATGAAGAAGATGATGGCACCGGGCATGGCGATACTGACTGCTGCGCCGATCAACAGGATCAGAAGCCAGACGGCGGCCCGGATGCGGATTCGGTCGACGTTGCCCAATCGTGCCCAAAGGGCCGTCATCGCCGCGAGCAAGACCGCATAGACGCCCAGGTACGAAACGAGCGGATAGGCTCGCCAGAAGTCGCCCGGTCTCAACAGAGATGCAATGAAGGCGACCAGCGCCGCCGCTGCGATGCCGCCGATGGCGATCCCAGCTGCGACTGGCAGAGCTTTCGTGAGAGCCTTCTCTCGCCAGGCAAGAACAAGAGCTGTGATCAGCAACAAGGCTAGCGCAATTGCCGCAGCCACGAGCGGCAATCGGATGAAGGCGCGTCCGGCAATGTCGGTGAAGACCGTCTGACCCCCGCCAGCCTTCGTCGGGTCGGGTGTGGCCGCCATTGCCCGGGTCAAAGCCAGCACTTCGTTGCCGAGGTGATAGACGCTCGAGCGGTTGAGCGCGGCCACCGTATCGCCGGATGAATGGTAGCGAGTCTCGTTGCCGATGATCCCGAAGTTGAGAAGCGTCCAATGCGTTGGCTTGAACTCGACGACATCGGTTGTGTTCGGGATCAGCTTTGCGAAATCGGTGCTTAGGGAATTCGCATAAGGCCGATGCGAGGCCCGACCGAAGAGCAACACCGCCGCGCCGTTCGGCTGACTGGTCTCGAACATCAGCGCAGGCCCCGATACGCCCCGCGCATCGATGTTGATGAGCGAATTCACCTGTTTGGCGATCGGGTCGCTGCGAACGAAGGCTGAGGAGCCGTTCAGCCCGAACTCCTCGCCCTCGTTGAACAGCAAGGTCACCGGGCGGGGAGGCGGCGATGCCTGAAGGATCGACGCGACCTCGAGCAAGGTCGCGACGCCGAAGCCGTCATCGCCCGCACCGGGGCCGGTCGGCGTGCTGTCGTAATGCGCGTCGAGCAAGAGATGAGGTCCCGGTCCACGACCGGGGATCGTCGCCACGACGTTCCGAACCCGCGAGCAGCTTGAGTAGCGGTATTTCAGGAACGTGCTGCAATCGACGGCCTCGTGGACCTCGGGCCGAAGCCCCATTCCACGCAGCTCCGCCATGAGACGCTCGCGAACTGCATCGTCCGCGACGCTGTCCACGGGATGCGGGCGTTCGTCGCCAAGGATGCGTTGAAGCCGGGCCAAGGCCCGGTCGGTGTCGAATTGGCCCGGCGCGACATGTGCTGGAGGCGAGGGCGGGATCATCGTCACGCTTTTGACTGCGAATCCGAGCATCAGGAGAGCGACGACGATCACTCCCCGAATCGAGTCGCGCGCTTCGACCATCCCCTGACCCCCCTTGGCGGCGGCGGATAGTGACAGCTTTGGCCGCGTTGACAATCACTCGGACGGCGCCCACTTCGCCCCTCTTCAAGCGGACAAGGAAGCAGGCGCAAATGGGCTATCGGGTCGCGGTCGTCGGTGCGACAGGCAATGTCGGACGCGAGATCCTCAATATCCTTGCAGAGCGCCAATTTCCGCTCGACGAGCTTGCTGCCGTTGCATCGGCCCGGTCGACCGGGGACGTCATCGACTTCGGCGACAGCGGCCGGGAACTCAAGGTCAAGAACCTCGAGCATTTCGATTTCTCCGGCTGGGATATCGCGCTTTTCGCCGCCGGGTCAGACGTGTCGAAAATCTATGCGCCAAAGGCCGCGGAAGCCGGCTGCACCGTAATCGACAACAGCTCTTTGTTCCGAATGGACCCTGATGTCCCGCTGATCGTGCCCGAGGTGAATGCCGATGCGCTCGCCGGCTATCGGAAGAAGAACATCATCGCGAACCCGAACTGCTCGACTGCGCAGCTCGTCGTCGCGCTCAAGCCGCTGCACGACGCCGCAAAGATCAAGCGCGTCGTGGTCGCGACCTACCAATCGGTGTCGGGGACCGGCAAGGCGGGCATGGACGAACTGTTCGAGCAGTCTCGCAACATCTTCGTTGGCGATCCGAACGAGCCCGTCGTGTACCCCAAGCAGATCGCGTTCAACGTGATCCCGCACGCAGGCGACTTCCTCGATGACGGCTCGACCACCGAAGAGTGGAAGATGGTCGTCGAGACCAAGAAGATCCTCGACCCGGCCATCAAGCTGACGGCGACCTGCGTGAGGGTCCCCGTGTTCGTCAGCCATTCCGAGGCCGTGAACATCGAGTTC
>JBKPJK010000393.1:0-7154 GCA_046730635.1 Pseudomonadota bacterium
GGCTCGATCACCTCGGTGCAGGCCATTTACGTGCCCGCCGACGACTTGACCGACCCGGCTCCCGCCACGTCATTCGCCCACCTCGACGCGACCACCACGCTGAGCCGCGCCATCTCGGAGCTGGGCATTTACCCGGCCGTGGACCCGCTCGACTCCGTCAGCCGCGTCCTGACGCCAGCCGTCGTCGGTCAGGAGCATTATGAGGTTGCCCGCGCGGTCCAGGAGACGCTGCAGAAGTACAAGTCGCTCCAGGACATCATCGCCATTCTGGGCATGGACGAGCTTTCGGAGGAAGATAAGCTGGTCGTCAGCCGCGCGCGGAAGATCCAGCGCTTCCTCAGCCAGCCGTTCCACGTCGCCGAGGTCTTCACGGGCATCCCCGGCAAGTTCGTCCAGGTCGAGGACACGGTCCGCTCGTTCAAGGCGGTCGTGAACGGCGAGTACGATCATCTTCCCGAGGCTGCCTTCTACATGGTCGGCGGCATCGAAGAAGCGGTCGCCAAGGCCGAGAAGCTGGCCCAGGAGGCCTAAGCACTGGTCGGCAACCTTCGCCTCGAAGATTGCGTCAACGACGTCTGCCCGTGGTCCGGCGACCCGGTCAGCGCCAACAGCCTGACGCTCTATCGCGGCAAGGTCGTCGGCTTCTGCAACACCGCGTGCCGCGACAAGTTTGAGGCCGCGACCCATGCATTCGACGCGAAGATTGAAAGCAAGCATTGATGGCCGATCTGCACTTTGAGCTCGTCACGCCCGACCGGCTGGTGATGTCCGACGATGTTTACATGGTGGTCGTCCCCGGCACCGAGGGCGAGTCCGGAATCATGGCCGGCCACGCGCCCTACATGACGACTCTCCGCAACGGCGAGATCGCGGTCTATCGCAGCCAGAGCGGTCAGCCGGAGCGCATTCCGGTCACCGGTGGCTTTGCTGAGGTGAGCGACCGCGGCTTGACTGTGCTCGCGGAAAGCGCCGGGGCATAAAGAACCACCGGACATTGGTTAACCAGGTCCGCTCACCGGTTAGCTATTTCTAAAAGGTTTCATCCCTATTCACCACCCAGGACCTCGTGAGAACCACAACGGCAGGGTGGGAATGAGCGCATTCGGAAAGCGTGGCGGCATGAGCGGCGGTGGCCGCCCGAGCTTCGGCGTCGCCAAGCCCATGAAGGGTGGCCCCGGCACTGCTGCGGTCGCTCGTGACACCCCGGAGCCCGGCGGCGACCAGTTCCCGCCGCTCGACGACCTTACGCCGACCGTCGACGCACCTGTCTCCGAAGAAGGATCTGCGCCGAAGCAAGGCGCCATGGATCGCCTGACCGCGCGTCAAAACGCCAGCGGCGATCAGGGCAGCAGCAAGAGCGAGGGTTTCGAGGCTTCGGTCCATCGGATCAAAGAGCAAGTCCTTCCGCGCCTACTTGAGCGCGTCGACCCCGAAGCCGCGGCGACGCTCAATAAAGACGAGCTTGCCGAAGAATTCCGGCCGATCATCTCGGAAGTTCTCGCCGAGCTGAAGATCACGCTGAACCGGCGTGAGCAGTTCGCCCTCGAGAAGGTCCTCGTCGACGAGCTTCTGGGCCTTGGGCCCCTCGAAGAGCTTCTCGCCGATCCGGCCGTCAGCGACATCATGGTCAACGGCCCCGAGCAGACCTACGTCGAGCGCAAGGGCAAGCTCGAGATCGCGTCGATCCAGTTCCGCGACGAGGAGCATCTGTTCCAGATCGCGCAGCGGATCGTGAACAAGGTCGGACGCCGCATCGACCAGACCTCTCCGCTCTGCGACGCCCGCTTGCAGGACGGCAGCCGCGTCAACGTGATCATTCCGCCGCTGTCGCTCCGCGGCACGGCCATCTCCATTCGTAAGTTCTCCGAGAAGCCGATCACCCTCGACATGATGCGCGGCTTCGGATCGATGTCGGAGAAGATGGCGACGGTCCTCAAGATCGCGGGCGCCAGCCGAATGAACGTCGTCATCTCGGGCGGTACGGGTTCGGGTAAGACGACGATGCTCAACGCCTTGTCGAAGATGATCGACCCCGGCGAGCGCGTGATCACGATCGAAGACGCGGCCGAGCTTCGGCTTCAACAGCCGCACTGGCTGCCGCTCGAAACCCGTCCGGCAAACCTCGAGGGCCAGGGCGCGATCACCATCCGCGACCTCGTCATCAACGCCCTGCGTATGCGTCCCGACCGCATCATCCTGGGTGAGATTCGCGGGCCTGAGTGCTTCGACCTGCTCGCGGCGATGAACACGGGTCACGATGGGTCGATGGCGACGCTCCACTCCAACTCCCCGCGCGAGTGCCTCGCGCGTATGGAGAACATGGTGATGATGTCGGACATCAAGGTTCCGAAGGAAGCGATCTCACGCCAGATCGCGGACTCGGTCGACCTGATCGTCCAGGTGAAGCGCCTTCGCGACGGCTCGCGCCGAACGACCAACATCACCGAGGTCATCGGGATGGAAGGTGACGTGATCGTCACCCAGGAGCTGTTCAAGTTCGAATATCTCGACGAGACCGCGGACGGTAAGATCCTCGGTGAGTACCGGTCGATGGGCCTTCGTCCCTACACGCTCGAAAAGGCCAAGCAGTTCGGCTTCGACCAGCCCTATCTGGAAGCCTGCCTCTAGCCGTCGGTCGGCAGCCCCGCGCTGCCCTTGGATTAAGGTGCTGAATTAAACCGAAAGGCGTTGCACCCTTCGGCTCCGCCCCCTAAATGCCAGCCCCGAGTGGGCGTGTAGCTCAGTGGTAGAGCACTGTGTTGACATCGCAGGGGTCGCAAGTTCAATCCTTGCCACGCCCACCATTTTTCCCATGAATTGAATAGCTTCGCGCAGCCCAGTTCAGAGCCGCCCGTGCTGGTCCTCGGTCTGGAACATCCGGTCCACCTCCATGACGAGGTCTTTCAGGTGGAACGGCTTGGACAGGAGCTTGGCCTCCGGCGCCGTCCGGCCTCCCTGCAATGCGACAGCTGCAAATCCGGTGATGAACATCACCCGGATCGCGGGGTCGATCGCGCTGGCTTTCTGCGCCAGCTCGATCCCGTCCATCTCCGGCATCACGATGTCGGTCAGAAGAAGATCGAACTGCTCGTTGTGCAGCAAGGGCATGGCCTCGGTGCCGCATCCCACCGCCTGAACCTCATACCCCACGCGCTGCAAGGCGCGCTGGAGATACTCCCGCATGGACGTATCGTCTTCGGCAAGAAGAATGCGTGCCATTGATTTACCTATGCTATGAAAGCCTGCGTTTTTCCAGAAGCGAATAACGCTTTCGCGCGTTGCAGGTCCCCAAAGCAGTTCTAAACTGGCACACAATTCATCCTGATGACGCTCTCCCTCCCCATCATCCACCCTCCCCGGGGCGAACTCCCGGTCCTCTTGTCGGTCCCGCATTCGGGTCGCGACTACCCGGATTGGCTCGTCGCCATGGCCACAGGCGGAAAGCCGTCGCTAACGACGCTCGAGGATCCCCTGGTCGACCGCTTGGTGTGGCGAGCGATCCAGAGAGGCTGTGGCGCAGTGATCGCTCAGGCGCCCCGAGCCCTCGTCGACTGCAACCGGGCCGAGGACGAAGTGGATCCGTCGGTCGTGGACGGCGCGCGGCGCGGTCGAGTGACCGCGAGGGCGCGCGGGGGCCTCGGAATCGTGCCCGGGCGCACGCAGCAGCACGGTTATCTCTGGCGACGTCCAATCAACCGGGAGCAGCTGGAGGAGCGGATAACGCAGGCGCATCGTCCCTATCACGAGGCGATCGAGCAGCAGCTGGCTCTTCTGCTGGACCGCTTCGGCTGCGCCCTTTTGCTTGACTGCCATTCGATGCCACCCCCGCCCTCGGGGGTGCCACCGGTCGTGTTCGGGGACTGTCGAGGACGCACGGCGGACGGATGGGTTAGCCGCGAAGCCATGGAGATTGCCAACCGTTGCGGGTTCGATGCCGGCCTGAATGACCCGTTCGCGGGTGGTCACGTCATCGAACGCCACGCACGCCCCGCGCGGGGCGTTCACGCGTTGCAGATCGAACTCGACCGCCGGATCTATTTGGACCGGGCGCTGACGCTCCCCGGCAACGGCTTCGACAAGAGCGCGCGACTGATCGAGCTGCTTGCCGTGGAACTCGCGGGCAGCCTCCTCGGCCGCCAGTACGCGACGGCAGCCGAGTAGGGCCAGCTCAGGCGGTGACGGGGGCCGGCTCGGGAATCTGCTGAGGGGCCTTGCCCTGCTGGACCTGGCGACCGAACACATCGCGCATCTGCGACAATGAGAAGAGGTGCGCGTAGATGATCGGCAGCATGCCGTTCTGGTTCATCTTCCTAAGTTCGTCGCCGCGCAGCTCGCGCAGCTTGTCCTCGTCGACCATGCGGAATCCGCGATAGACGAACGGCTGAGGAGCGCCTTCGGGCTGGATCGCGACCTCGCCCTCCATCAGCAGATCGCTCTTCTTCAGATCCTCCATGAAGGCAGCGGTCCGCTGGCCGGCCGCCTCGAACTGCTCGCAGAATTGAAGGATGGCGGTGGTCGCCTCGCTCGGCTGATCGCCGTTGAAAAGAGCCTCCCCATCCTCGAACTCACCGACTGCGCCCGCCGTCGGATCGAAGCAAAGCGACAGCTCGTCGCTGTCAGGCCGAAGACGCGCGAGGAGGAAGGGATACCGCCGAATATAGGCCGGAATGTAGGTCTGCTGGTCAAGCGGCCGGCCGTCGGCGCCGAGGAACACGTTCACGCCCTCGTTGAGACCCATCAGAGCCATCGGGATCGGGCTGTCGCCGATCGAGAAGACGATCGGGTAATGGCGCTGGACGAGCGTGAACTCATCGACCGTCAGCGGGATGGCGTGCGTGGCACTGATTTCCGCCGTCGCCGGGATCGCCTTCACCTTCATCTTGCCATGCTGCGACACGTTCAGCGGCTCGAGCGCCCTATAGAATAGCGGCAAATTCTGGGTCGGGGCGGCAGTCGCCATTTCAATTCGTCTCCTGGGGACCGAGCTGGGCGGCTCCGCATGTGCGAGGAACCCGCCCGTCATATTCGAGCGCGCATCTATTGGCCTTCCAACCATTAGGCAAGCCGTAGACGCCTGCACCCACCTGTCCGCGACAGCCAGTTCATTGATTATTCAACGCTTCACTGCGAAGCCTCTGGCCATCAGGGCGAGGCGAATTGGTTGGCTGCTGGGACTTTCTTGAGCTTCATTCCGATGCTGCTCGGCCTGCTCGCCGCCGAGCCGGCCGCAATGCAGCAGGGCGTCACGCGGCTCGTCGTCCAGGATGAAGTGATCCTCCGCATCCCCGTCGAGCCGCGGCCAGTCGCGCCGTCCATCAAATGGGTTGAGCGCAAAGGTCCGAAATGCGTGCCGGTGACCGCGATCAAGGGTGCGCTGCTGTCGGGGCCCGAGCAGGTCGATTTCCTCTTCGGCAATCGAACGCGGGTTCGCGCGAAATTCGACGAGGATTGCCTCGGGCTCGATTTCTACACGGGCTTTTATCTGCAGGTCGACGGCGATCGGCTGTGTGCCGGGCGCGATGCGATCCACTCGCGAATGGGCGGAAGCTGCACGATCGAGCGGTTCAACATGCTGGAACCGCAACTTCGCCAGTAGGTCTTGGTAACGAGGGTACGGGTTCCCATATTCTTGACAAGACCGAGGCGCTCCGCTTAGCCGCTGCAGTGCAGCCGAACGGCCTCCAGAAGCCTCGGGCTCACCTCTATCATCCGGAATTTGAATGACTTTTGCCGATCTCGGCCTTTCCGACGAATTGCTCCGCGCCGTGGACGACAGCGGCTATGGCGAGCCGACGCCGATTCAACGCGCTGCAATTCCGTCCGTACTCATGGGCAAGGACCTCGTCGGCATTGCCCAGACCGGCACTGGCAAGACCGCCAGCTTCGTTCTGCCGATGCTCGACATCCTTCATCACGGGCGCAGCCGCGCGAGGATGCCGCGGTCGCTGATCCTCGAGCCGACGCGAGAGCTTGCGCAGCAGGTCTCCGAGAATTTCGAGAAATACGGGCGCTACCACCCGCTTTCGATGGCGCTGCTGATCGGCGGCGTCCAAATGGGCGACCAGATCAAGGCGCTGGAAAAGGGCGTCGACGTCCTGATCGCCACGCCCGGGCGCCTCATGGACCTGTTCCAGCGCGGCAAGATCCTTCTGACCGGTTGCGAGCTGCTGGTCATCGATGAAGCCGACCGGATGCTCGACATGGGATTCATCCCGGACATCGAGGAGATTTGCTCGAAACTTCCGAGTTCACGCCAGACGTTGTTGTTCTCGGCCACCATGCCGCCGCCGATCCAGAAGCTGGCGCAGAAATTCCTCAACGATCCCAAGCGCGTCGAAGTTGCCCGTCCTGCGACGGCCAATGCGAATATCGAGCAGCGGGTCGTCGCGGTGCGCGCCGACAAGAAGAAGGACGCGCTGCGCGACATCCTTCGGCACGAAGAGTTCAAGAACGCGATCGTCTTCTCGAACCGGAAGACGACTGTCCGCGAGCTCGCGACGAGCCTCAAGCGATCCGGCTTCGCGGCCGGGCAGATCCAGGGCGACATGGACCAGTCGGATCGCATCGCCGAATTCGACCGCTTCAAGAAGGACGAGATCACGATCCTGGTCGCTTCGGACGTCGCTGCCCGAGGCCTCGACGTCAAAGGGGTCAGCCACGTCATCAACTATGACGTGCCGTGGCAGCCGGACGATTACGTCCACCGCATCGGCCGCACGGGCCGCGCCGGGATGAAGGGCATCGCGATCACGCTGGCCACGCGCGACGATGCCGAAGCCGTCGAGCGCATCGAGAAACTCATCGGGCACAAGATCCCGCGGGCCGAAGCCTCTTCGGAAGAGCCGGCACCCGCGCCGAAGGCGCCTCGTTCGACGAAGCCGAAGTCGCAGCCGCCCCAGAAAGCCCAATCGGCCAGGGCGGAGCGGGCCGAGCCTGCCCCGACCGAACGCTCGCTTGTGGTCGAGGACATTAAGGGCGACTGGAACGGTCCCCTCCCCAGTTTTCTGTCCGTCAGCGCGGTATAACCGCTGACACTGGAAAGCAGGCGCCGCGCTTCCTAGCTCCCTGCCGGGCTGGGTAGCGAAAGGAGCCTTCATGGCCGACAATAACGAATATATTCCGCCGCGCGTCTGGAAATGGGAGCAGCCCAGCGG
>JBKPJK010000394.1:0-1564 GCA_046730635.1 Pseudomonadota bacterium
GTCAAGTTGTTTTTGTCCTATTTGGTTATGTCGATATATTGGACGTAGTGAGCCTTATGTCCCGATGCGACGGGGCACTAAAAGAGTGGATTGGCCGACAAGGAAAAGGGACGGCCAACAGCGTCGTCGGACCGTCCCTGAGTTTGCGTCCGCAGGGGTAGCTGACGGACGCGCGTACTATAACGCTCAATGCTGTTCGGCGGGTCCGGTGCTTTCGCAGTGTCCCGATCTGAAGCGATGGCCCGTAATAGTCAGCCCACCAAAAAAGGGCGGTCCAGGGTAGCGCGGACCGCCCTTCATGTGCCGCGCGCAACGCAGGGGGGCATTGTTGCACGCCGACGCGCCTAACACATTCGCGAGTGTCCGGTTCCAGACTTTAATCTATGACGGGGTGTGACGGCTCGACGCAGGGGCGACCCACGCCGAGCCGGAGACTCGTGCCCCGTTGTCGAAGCGGAATGCGAGTCTCGGGGCGGCGCTATATCATTCCGGACACGAAATAGAATGCTTTAGGTTAGTGGCGGCGCGATGCTAAGAACGGCGGCGGCAGGGACCAGGAGATGCTTATGATCGGCGTTCGTCTTGCTGCACTTCTCGCGATTTCCGTCGGCTCGCTCGCTCCCGCCGCCGCCCAGCCTTCGGCCCCGGCGACCGTCCAAGTTCGCGTGTGGAGCTTCGGCTTCGCTCCCAGCCCCATAGCCCTCAAGGCGGGCCAGCCCGTGACGCTGCAGTTCGTCAATCAATCGGGCAGCAGCCACGATTTCACCGCGCAGCGTTTTTTCGAAAGCTCGAGGATCGTCGCCGGCGCCGCGCCGAAGGGTGAGATCGAGCTTCGCGCTCACGAAACCAAGCAAGTGACGGTCATCCCGCAGGCCGGAACGTATCCGGCCCACTGCAGCCACTTCCTGCATGAATCCTTCGGCATGCACGACCAGATCGTCGTCAGCTGAGCCGACCGTCTGATCGGCCGACCCTGCGCGCGATCGGTCACCGCGCACGTTCGGCCGGTTCGCTCCCACGACGGGAAGAGCCCAAAGTGCAGACACCGCCCGCCGAGCCGTTTATGCCGGCCGGCGGAACGACCTGCTCCGGGTTTCGTTGGCGAGCTGGGATTGCTCGAAGAAGGGGAATGAGAATGAAAAGGCTAGCACTTCCTTTGGTTGCGACGGTTCTGCTCGCAGCCTGCGCGACGACTCCGCCGCCGCCGCCGATGCAGACCTGCGCCGACGGCTCGCAGATCCCCGCGGATCAGCCCTGCCCGCCTCCTCCACCGCCCCCACCGCCTCCGCCGCCTCCGCCGACGGTTTGCCCGGATGGAACGTCGGTGCCGGCCGGCTCGACCTGCCCGACCCCGCCGCCGCCCCCGCCGTCGCCGAGGCGCTCGGGCGAACGCGGCTGATCTCAGCCTAGACTAGGCTTCCTGGATGTAGGCGCTGCGCCGGTCGGACTTTGGTCCGGCCGGCGCTCGCCATGATGCCGCCAATCAGTGCGGTCCCGGATCGCCCTTCATTGCATCGCCCTGGCCCTCGGTCACCCTCGCGGATACGGGCTTGCGTCCTTTGGC
>JBKPJK010000395.1:0-7362 GCA_046730635.1 Pseudomonadota bacterium
AGCCAGTCGCCGGAAAGCTTGTTCACCCATATCGCCGGCTTGAAAGTCCTCATCCCCTCGACACCCTATGACGCCAAGGGCCTGCTGATCGCCGCCATCGAGGACAACGATCCGGTGATCTTCTTCGAGCCCAAGCGGATCTACAACGGGCCGTTCGACGGGCATCACGACCGGCCGGTGAAGCCATGGTCGAAGCACCCGGCGAGCGACGTGCCGGAGGGCCACTACACCGTGCCGCTCGGAAAGGCCGCGATCGTCCGCGAAGGCGAAGCGCTGACGGTGCTGGCCTATGGGACGATGGTCCACGTCGCGCTTGCGGCGGTGGAGGAGCGCGGACTGGACGCTGAAGTCATCGACCTGCGCACGCTCGTCCCGCTCGATATCGAGACGATCGAGCAGTCGGTCGAGAAGACCGGCCGCTGCCTGATCGCCCAGGAAGCTCCGCGCACCAGCGGCTTCGCGGCCGAGCTCGCCGCGCTGGTCCAGGAACGCTGCTTCTACCACCTGGAGGCGCCGGTGGAGCGCGTCACCGGCTGGGACACCCCATACCCCCACGCCTACGAATGGGCCTATTTCCCCGGCCCGAAGCGCATGAAGAAGGCGCTAGAAAAGGTCATGGCTGACTGATGGCTCGCTACGAATTCAAGCTGCCCGACATCGGCGAAGGCATTGCCGAGGCCGAGATCGTCGCATGGCACGTCAAGATCGGCGACGAGATCGCCGAGGACCAGCAGATCGCCGACATGATGACCGACAAGGCGACGGTCGAGATGGAAAGCCCGGTCGCCGGCAAGGTGGTCGAGCTCGCAGGGGACGTCGGCGATCAGATCCCAATCGGATCGGTGCTCGCGGTGATCGAGACCGAAGGCGCCGATCGCGCTGCCGAGCCCGCCGACGACAGCAAGGAAGAGCGGCCCCTCGCCGACGGTGCCGTCGAGGCCACGCCCGAGCAGGCCAAGGAAATCCCCGTCGTCGCAGTCGACGAAACCCCGGCAGCCCCCGCACCCGCGCCCGCACCGCGCGTCGAGCCGGAGGTCGCTGAGAAGGAACCGACGGCGAAGGCTCACGTGCTTGCCTCGCCGGCCGTGCGCGCACGAGCCCGCGACCTCGGCATCGACCTGTCGCAGGTCCGCACCGCGAGCGACCGAATTCGTCACGCCGACCTCGACGCGTACCTTCTCTACAATGGCGGCAACGTTTCGGCCCGGGGCGCGAGCGCGCAGCGAAAGGACGAAACCATCAAGGTCGTCGGACTTCGCCGCAAAATCGCCGAGAACATGCAGGAGGCGAAGCGCCGGATCCCGCACTTCACGCTGGTCGAAGAATTCGATGTCACCGCGCTCGAGGAAACCCGCGCGATGATGAACAAGGACCGAGGCTCGAACCCGAAGCTGACGCTCCTGCCGTTCCTCATCACCGCAATGGGGCGGGCATTGCCCGACTGGCCGATGCTCAACGCGACCTATGACGACGATGCGAACGTCATCACTCGCCACGGCGCGCTCAATCTCGGCATGGCGACGCAGACGCCGAACGGCCTCATGGTCGCCGTCATCCGCGACGCCCAGAGCAAGAATGTGTGGGAACTCGCCGGTGAGATCCTGCGCCTCGCCGAGGCCGCGCGCTCCGGCAAGGCCACGCGAGAGGAACTCAGTGGCTCATCGATCACCTTGTCGTCGCTGGGCCCCATGGGCGGCATCACGTCCACGCCGGTGATCAACCGGCCGGAGGTCGCGATCATCGCGGTCAACAAGGTCGAGGATAAGCTCGTTCCGATCGACGGCGAGATCGAGATCCGCAAGCGCATGAACCTCTCGCTCAGTTGCGATCACCGCGTCGTGGACGGTTGGGACGCAGCGAGCTTCATGCAGACGCTGAAGGGCTATATCGAGAACCCGCTGCGCCTGCTCTCGGCGTAGCGGTGACTATTTCTTCTTCCCGAGCTCGCGCCAGCTCTTCTCGTTGACTTCGACGCCATGCTTGTCGGCAGCTTTCTTGATCCGCCGCCAAGCCGCGTCGCGTTCATCGTCGCTGACGCCTTCGACCTGGTTGAACCGGGCAATCGCATTGCGCACGTGGCTAGCGTTGTTGAGCGGCTCCTTTCGCTCCTTCGGGAATGCGAACTGATCCTGCTCGAGCTTGTCGCGCTGCTTCTCGTTGAGTTCGGACATCCGTTGCTCCTTCCACAGGAGACAACGCGCCAACGGCCGCGGCGTTCGCATTTGTAATGAAAGAGCCCCGGCGCGCGAGGGAGGGGAGCGAGGCGCCGGGGCTCCGGATGCGATCCACCGCCGCTGCGTGCGCCGGCTGTGGATCGCGGCAATCAGGCAGCGAGGCGGAAGGTCTCGCCGAGCGCGTTGCTGATCGAGCTTTCGCGCTGCTCTGGACCGATCGCGAGGCCGTCGGCGGCGACGAACTCCGGCTCGATGCCGATGAAATTGAAGACGCCGCGCAGGTAGGTCTCGAGATGTTCGAGCGACGCGGCGGGCGAATTGGCATCGTAGAAGCCGCCGCGCGCCAAGCCGACGATCACGCGCTTGCCGGTTGCGAGACCCTCGGGCCCGTTTTCCGTGTAGCGGAAGGTCTTGCCGGCGACGAGGATGCGGTCGATCCAGGCCTTGAGCTGGCTGGGCAAGGTGAAATTGTACATGGGCGCGCCAATGACGACCGTGTCGGCGGCCAGGAATTCGTCGAGGACCGATGTGTCGGCGAACGAATCGAGCGTCAGGTGCGGCAGCGGGTCGGCGGCGAGGTCTCGGTAGACCAGCTCCGCGCGCGGCCGGGCGGACGTGACTTGGCTCACGACGGCCTTTGATATTGCGCGGCTGGCGCTGTTCTCTCCGCTGATGCTGGCATCGATGTGCAGGACGGTCACTATTGTCTCCTAGGTATGGATTTGTTACCGAGGCACCCTAAATAACCACCAAAGAATCGCCCGCAAGAACGCACTTTTTTCTTCCTCACGAACAAATTTGTGCGACGGGAACATGGAGGTGACCGACCGATGAAAGATCCGACCAACCCGGTTTGCAGGACCATCAGCACCTTGCTCTCGCGCATCGGCGACAAGTGGACGGTGCTCGTCGTCCAGACGCTCGGCGAAGGACCGAAGCGCTTCAACGAGCTGCGCCGGGAAATCCCCAGCGTGTCGCAGCGGATGCTGACGCTGACGTTGCGCAACCTGGAGCGCGACGGCCTCGTCAACCGCACCGTGACGCCGACCATCCCGCCGCGCGTCGACTACGAGCTGACTGATCTTGGCCACTCGCTGCAGAAGCCGATCTGCGGCCTCGCCACCTGGGCGATGGAGAATGTCGAGGCGATCCACCAGGCGCAGGCGCGGTTCGACGCCGGCCAGGACAAGGCCGAAGCTGCGTGAGCACTGCGCCCGCAGGAGCAAATCTTGCGGCGCTTCTGGACCGCGGCGACGAGTTCGCTCGTGCCGGCGACCCGAAGGCGGCCATGTCCTTCTACCAGGCTGCGCTGCAGTCGGCGCGATCGATGGGTCAAGTCGATGCCGCGACGATGGAGCGGCTGCGCTCGGCGCAGAGCTTCATCCAGCAACGCGCGGGCGAGTTCCAGAACAAGCTCGACGCCGCCCTCGCGGGCTTTCAACCGGAAGATGCGGCTGCGGGGACGCGCCTCACCCACTCCCTCGACATGCTTCGCGGCACGCGGCAGATCCACCCGCAGCAGCCGCTGGTCTTCTATTACCCCTACCTAGCCCAGCGGCAGTTCTTCGAACGCGAGGAGTTCGACTGGGTCCCGGAGATCGAAGCCGCGACCCCGGTCATCCGCGAAGAGCTGCTGGCGCTGCTCGAACGTGGCGCCGACTTCCGGCCCTATGTCGAGGACGAGGCCAACCGCCCGCAGCGGCAGTTCCATCACCTCAACAACGATCCGAGCTGGAGCGCGCTTTACCTGTGGCGCGATTCAGAGCTGGTGCTTGAGCTCGCCGAACGCTGCCCGCGAACCGTCGATGCGCTGTCCAAAGTACCGCTGACCCATATCGGCAAGCGCACGCCCTCCGCCCTTTTCTCCCGCCTGGAACCCGGTGCGCACATCCCGCCGCACAGCGGCATGCTCAACTGCCGGGTCATCTGTCACCTCCCACTGATCGTGCCGAAGGGATGCTGGCTCCGCGTCGGCAACGAAACGCGCGAGTGGGAGGAAGGCAAGATGCTGATCTTCGACGACAGCATCGAGCATGAAGCGCGCAATCCGACCGGCGAGCTGCGGATCATCCTGCTGTTCGACGTCTGGCGGCCGGAGCTGAAGGAGAGCGAGCGGCAGGCCATCTCCACGATCTTCGAAGCCATCGACGAGTTCCAGACGCTTCCGGAGGCCTGAACCAGAAGCTAGAGCGCTCAAATGCTCAAGTCTGTTGCAACCGACATCGAAGCGCTGAAAATCCTGGACGAGCGGCTGCGATGGCTGTCCGCCTGGACGATCCACCACGCCAACCACATCCGCGAGAGCGACGACGGGCTGAAGGTCGGCGGCCATCAGGCGTCGTGCGCGTCGATGACGGCGATCATGGCTGCGCTTTATTTCCACGCCCTCGGACCGAACGACCGCGTCGCGGTGAAGCCGCACGCTGGTCCGGTGCTGCACGCAATCCATTATCTGCTCGGCAGCCAGTCGCGGGAGGCGCTGGAGAACTTCCGCGGCTTCGGGGGAGCGCAGAGCTATCCCAGTCGTACGAAGGACAGGATCCCGGTCGATTTCTCGACCGGCTCGGTCGGTCTCGGAGTCGCGATCACATTGTTCGCGAGCCTGGTGCAGGATTATCTCACCGCGCACGGCTGGTTGGACGAGAAAGACCGCGGCCGGTTCGTCGCGCTGATCGGCGACGCCGAGCTGGACGAGGGCAACATCTACGAGGCCCTGATCGAAGGCTACAAGCACGACGTCCGCAACCTCTGGTGGATCATCGACTACAACCGCCAGAGCCTGGACGCGACGAGCGCGGATCGCATGTTCGAGCGCTTCGACGAGATCTTCCGAAGCTGCGGCTGGCGGGTCGTCGAGATCAAGTACGGCAAACGGCTCAAGGCCGCGCTCGACAAGCATCCGAAACTCAAGAGCTGGTTCGAAATGCTACCCAACGCCGATCTGTCGGCGCTCCACTATCAAGGCGGCGCAGCATGGCGCACGCGCATCGAAGCGGAAGTCGGCAAGTCCGCGGCCGCGTTCCTGAAAGAATATGACGATCCAGCGCTCGCGGCGCTCTTCACTAACCTCGGCGGCCATTGCATGGACACGCTCGTTCAGGCGTTCGATGACGCTCAGGACGACGTCCCGACGCTTTTCATTGCCTGGACGATCAAGGGCTTCGGACTGCCGTTCGCCGGCCACAAGGACAATCACGCCGGCCTGATGAATCCCACCCAACTCAATGCGCTGCGCGAGTCGATGGGAGTGAGCGAGGGCGAGGAGTGGGTGCCGCTCGAAGGCGTCGGTGACAATGCCCGCACCGGCGTCCAGGCGGTGCTCGAACGCGCCCGCGTCGCGCGCGACAAACGGTCCCGCAGCTTCGGGAAAATCGGCATTCCCTCGCTTCCGGCGCCTGCGGGGGACGAGCAATCGACCCAAGCTGCATTCGGCCGCATCCTGCTCGAATTGTCGAAGGCCGGCGGCGATCTTGCCGATCGCATAGTAACGACCTCGCCGGACGTGACAGTCTCCACCAATCTCGGCGCGTTCGTGAATCAGCGCGGTCTTTTCCGCCGCCGCGAAATGCCGGACGTATTTGCGAAGGCAAAGATTGCATCAGCGCAAAAGTGGAGCGGCGGCAACAAAGGCCAGCACATCGAACTAGGAATTGCCGAAAGCAACCTGTTCTTGATGCTGGCGGCGGCCGGCCTTTCTGGCGACCTGTTCGGCGAGCGCCTCTTCCCGATCGGAACCCTCTACGATCCGTTCATCGCCCGCGGCCTCGATGCGCTGAATTACGCTTGCTACCAGGACGCGCGCTTCCTGCTCGTCGCGACGCCTAGCGGCATCACGCTCGGGCCCGAAGGCGGCGCTCACCAGTCCATCAACCCGCCGTTGATCGCCCTCGGGCAACCGGGGCTCCGGCATTACGAACCCGCCTATGCCGATGAGCTTGCCGCGATGATGGAAGAGGCGTTCCGCCTGATCGACGACCCGAACGGCGAGAGCACCTACCTTCGCTTGTCGACGCGCAACATGCGCCAAGCCGAACGCACCGACGGTAGTTGGCGCGACGGCTCGCTCAAAGGCGCATACTGGCTCCGCGCGCCCGGCCCGAACGCGGAGGCCGCGATCGTCGCCATGGGCGCGGTAATGCCCGAAGCCCTGGCGGCGTGGGAGGAGCTCAATGACGACGTTCCCGGCCTCGGGCTTCTTGCGGTCACGTCGCCCGACTTGCTCCATCGCGGCTGGACCGCCGCTCAGGCCGCGCGCTGGAAGGGCGAGCGCAATCCCAGCCACATCGAGCGGCTGCTTTCCGCGCTTCCACCTCGGGCAGGCTTAGTGACCATGGCCGACGCGGCCCCCGCTTCCCTTTCCTGGCTAGGCGGCGTCATGGGTCAGCGGGTCGCCCCGCTCGGAGTGGAGAAGTTCGGACAAACCGGAAGACTCGCGGATCTCTACGCCGCCTATCGCCTCGACGGCTCGGCAATCACCGAAGCCGTTGCCGAACTCCTGTTGCCTGCCTAGGAAACCGGGATGGCGGGGCGTTATTTCGACGAATGGCAAGTGGGAGATCGCGTAGAGCATGCGATCACGCGCACCGTGACCGAGGCCGACAACGTCCTGATCACGACGCTCACTCACAATCCTCAGCCCTTGCACCTCGACTACGAGGCGGCGGCGAAAACGGAGTTCAAGAAGCCGCTGGTCAACAGCTGCTTCACCTTCAGCCTGATGGTCGGCGTCAGCGTGCACGATACGACCCTCGGAACGCTCGTCGCGAACCTCGGCTACGACAGGCTGGTCTTCCCCAATCCGGTGTTCGCGGGCGACACGCTGCGCAGCGAAACCGAGTGCGTCGCGCTGCGCGATAGCAAGTCGCGGCCGAACGCCGGAATCGTCACCTGGGCCCATCGCAGCTTCAACCAGCGCGACGAGCTCGTCTGCGAGTGCACGCGCACGGCGCTCATTCTCCGAAAGCCGGAATGACCGAGCCGCGTTCCTGGCTGTTCGTACCCGCCGACAGCGAGCGGAAGATCGCCAAAGCGCTCGAGAGCGACGCCGACGCGATCATCTTCGACCTCGAGGACAGCGTCGCGCCCGCGCAAAAGGCTGCTGCGCGCGACATCCTCAAGAATTTGCCGAAGCAGTCGAACGGGCCGGAGTGGTGGGTCCGGGTGAACCCTCTCGGCAGCGAATATCACA
>JBKPJK010000396.1:0-4392 GCA_046730635.1 Pseudomonadota bacterium
ACGTGGCTGAAGTGAGCAGCGCCGATCAGCCAGGTCACGGCAACGATCACGAAGAAACGGGTCGAGGCCGCGGCAGGCATTAGCCAGACCATCAAGGCGATGAGCCATCCGGCGAACACCCCTTTGATCAATACGGCGGCAAGGCCCGGCTCAGCCGCCTTCACGCCGAGCTCCGTGAACGCACGGACGGCGTCGGGTGGAAAAAGCCCGGGGATCGAGACTGCGGCCGCGAAGAGCAACGTCGCAACGATATTCGCGCCGAATACGATCGCCCAATAACGCCCGACGTCCCTGAACCCATGCGTTCCGTGAAGGACCGGCAACATGACGGTCAGGGTCGTCTCCGTGAAAAGCTGCTGCCTTCCCATGGTCACGAACACGAAACCCGTCGTGTAGCCGAGGCTCGAGACCAGTTCGCGCCACGGCGCGTCGGGGAGGGCTGCCTGCAGCAGTCCCTGCGCGAGCATCGAGCAACCCATGGTGAGCCCGGCAGCGAGCCCGGACCAAGCGATCGAGCTCGACGGCCGCTCGAGCTCCTCGGTACCTTCGAGGCGAATGGCCTCGTGGACGACCTTGGCCGTTGTGCTCGACCGCTCGTCGGCTTCCTCGACCTCCCGGTCGGAAAGCGGCGAGGCGCGCTTCTCATGCTGCAACAGCTGCTCGCGATCCGTCATGAGGCGCCGAACGCCTTCCCGGCTGGCAAGCTCCAACGGCCGTGGCTAGAGGCGGCTCATGTCCGAGACGCCCAGCGACCTTCAGGTTCGCGACAATCCCGAGCAGCACCGTTTCGAGATCGATCTCGGCGACGGCACGATCGCCATCGCCGAATATGAGCTGCTCCCCGATCGGATCGTCTTCACGCACACCGAGGTCCCGCCGAAGCACGAAGGGCACGGCATCGGTTCAACCCTGATCCGCTCCGCTCTGCGCTCGGCCAGAGAACGCGGGCTGAAAGTGATCCCCGTCTGTCCATTCTTCGCCGAATATATGCGCAAGCATGTCGAGGAGCAGGATCTCCTCACCGGATCCTGGCGCGAGAAACTGGGACTTCCTGATCGTCCGGCCGTGTAGGCGACCGTCGGCTACTCGCGATCTTCGCCGAGCGTCCAGGCCGGTGGATCGCTCGCGGGGAAGGACTCGAGGTCGGCTTCGTCAACGCGGTCGTCATCTGACACAGGTGGCGAAGGCGGAGCCGGTCGAGACCTGGAGCGAAGCCATCGGCCGAGCGCAAAGACGCTTGTGCCCGCGGCGATTGCGGCAAGGGCGGCGGTGATTCTTCGGGCCATGACGAAAACCGCATAGCACGCGCGCGTGGCGTGCGTCCGGGCTTTTGGACGAAGAAAACAACGGTGGCCTGAGGAACCCGAATCGGTTGCCGTGCATTTTTTGCGCAAAAGTCAACAAGAATTTCAGGTGTGAAATGAAGCGTATAACCCTGGTGCTCGCGCTTGCGGGCATGAGTACAGCTGAGCTCATGGCGGCTTCGCCCGCTTTTGCCCTCGAAACCTACGAAGCCCAAATGGAAGCGAGCGATGCAGCGTCCCAGGCACGCATCGACATGCTCGAAGCCTTCGGTCCCAAAGTCCTCAAGCCCGGCCAATATCTTTGGCGAGACGTTCCTGCGGAGGCCGGAGCGGAGCGGGTCGTCGTCAGCCTCTCCGATCAGCTCGCCTACCTCTATCGCGGGAATAGGTTGATGGCGGTGTCGACCATCTCGAGCGGCAAGGACGAGAAGCCCACGCCGACCGGGATCTTCTCGGTGCTCGACAAGCAGCCGATGGGCCGTTCGAAGAAGTACGACAACGCGCCGATGCCGTGGATGCAGCGGATCGACAATTATGGCGTCGCGCTTCACGCAGGTTACAATCCGGGCGTGCCCGCCAGTCACGGCTGCGTTCGCCTGCCGAGCGCATTCGCGAAGAAACTCTACTCCGTCACCGATGTCGGAACACCGGTTTATATCGGCGCGTAACCTTGCCGAGCGGGCCGCGCGGCGCATTGGCGCGGCCCCTGTCCGTCCGCATGAAACGGCTTTCGAGTCCCGATTGCGGACATCGCTTGTAGGAAGAAACGCCGTTTACCACATTGATAAACGGTAATTTTGAACGAACCGGCGACTGTAGCGTTATCGTCGGCAAAAGAGCTTTCAAAGGTTTTCGACGTGAAAAACTGGATCCTTGCCGGCGCCGCCTGTGCGGCGTTTCTGGCGACGCCCGTGCCTGCCCTCGCGGCAGCCGTTGCCGCCAATCCGGAGCTACCGGCACCGGGCGCGAGCGTTGGCGATCAGGCCGTGAGCAATTTCTATGCGGCGCGAAGCGGCGCTCCGCTATGGCTGCGCGGCGGCACGAACGGCAATGCCGCGTCCGCGCTTATCGGCGTCTTGCAGAAGGCTCCCCTCGACGGGCTGCCCAGCGGCCCTGCGATCGCGCTCCAGGCTCAGTCGCTGATGGCGCGTGCCAGCATGGGCGATACGGCCGCGGCCGAGCAGGCGGACCGCATCCTTTCGAACGCCTGGATCGCCTACGTTCAGGCGTTGCAGCGCCCACCGGCGGGCATGACCTATGCCGACAAATGGGTTGCGCCGCGGCAGGACACGCCAGCGCAGATCCTGACCAAGGCGGCCGCTGCTCCGTCATTGGCAGCTTATGTGCGCTCCGTTTCCGAGGTGAACCCGCTCTATGCCGAGATCCGCGACACCGCCTGGTCGAACATGCAGGCCAATGGCGGCGCGCTCGATCCCCGCGTCCTGACGAGCCTCGAGCGCGTCCGCGACATGCCGTTTCAGAAGCGCTACATCATTGTCGATGCCGGCGGCGCCAAGCTGTACATGATCGAGGACGGGCGGATTGCCGACACGATGAAGGTGATCGTCGGCAAGGCCGATCCGTCGACCCAGACGCCCATGCTGGCGAGCACGATCTATTATGCGACGCTCAATCCCTATTGGCATGTCGGTCCGGATCTCGTGCGCTCCCTGATCGCCCGAAACGTGCTCGACCAGGGCGTCGGGTACCTCAAGCGCCAGGGCTATGAAGTCATGGCGGCGGATCCGAACGACGACAGCCTGCTCGATCCGACGAAGGTCGATTGGCATGCCATCGCGGAAGGCCGCGAGAGGGTGCGTGTGCGCCAGCTCCCCGGCCCGGCAAACTCCATGGGGCATCTGAAGTTCGGCTTCCCCAACGCCGACGACATCTATCTGCACGACACGCCGGTGAAGACCGCCTTCAACTCCGACGACCGCAGCCTCAGCCATGGCTGCATCAGACTCGAGGATGCCGAGCGCCTCGGCCGCTGGCTGATGGGCCGCGATCCTGAACCGACGTCGAGCGAGCCGGAGCAGCATGCGCTTCTGCCATCGCCGGTGCCGATCTTCGTCACTTACCTCACTGCTCAGGTGCAGAACGGCCAGTTGGCATTCGTCGACGATGCCTACGGACGCGACGCGCAGCGTCTTGCCCAGATCGCCTCTTCGTCGAACTAGGAGACGGTCAGCGGCAGCTTTAGATAGCTGATGCCGTTCGCATCCGCAGGCGGAAGCCGTCCGCCGCGGATGTTCACCTGGATCGCGGGATAGAGCAGCTTCGGGACCTTGAGCGTCGCGTCCCGCGAGGTGCGCATCGCGACATAATCCTCTTCGCCGACCCCGCCGCCCAAATGGACGTTGGTGTCGATTTGCTCCCCGACGGTGGTCTCCCAGGCGAAAGCGTCGCGGCCGGGCGCCTTATAGTCGTGGCACATGAACAGCCGGGTTTCGCGAGGCAGAGACAGGACGCGTCGCATGGACCGGTATAG
This sequence comes from Pseudomonadota bacterium, assembly GCA_046730635.1. Taxonomy (GTDB): domain Bacteria; phylum Pseudomonadota; class Alphaproteobacteria; order Sphingomonadales; family Sphingomonadaceae; genus Sphingomicrobium. Next base: position 3,796 of record JBKPJK010000396.1, read on the forward strand.
TGCCCGCGCGTCGCCCCCGGGGAAATCGCAGCGCGCCGTGCCGTAGTCGGGCATGAACATCGTATCGCCGACAAAGACGGCGTCGCCAATGCGATAGCTGACGCAGGCGGGCGTATGGCCGGGCGTCGCGATCACTTCGATCTCGAGCCCGCCGAGGGGAAGCTTGTCGCCGTCCTCAAGCAAGCGGTCGAAGTCCCTGCCGTCCGGCTTCAGGTCCGTCGCTCCGAATCGCGGGCCGAAGACCTTCTGCACCTCGCGGATTCCTGCCCCGGCGCAAAGCTTCGCTCCGGTCAGTTCCCTGACACGATTGCCGGCCGACAAGTGGTCCGCGTGGACATGAGTTTCGAGCGTCCAGACGATCGTGATGCCGGCGGTATCTGCGTCCGCCAACATGCGATCGGCCGCTTCGCTGTCGATCGTTCCGCTGGTTACGTCGAAGCCGAGCACCGGATCGATGATCGCGCCGACGCCGCTCAGCGGATCGGATACGAGGTAGCTGACGCTATTGGTCGCTTCGTCGAAATAGGCCTGAATTCGCGGCGCGCCGGCGGCTCTCTCCTGCAAGCCGCCCTCAACCGCCCCTGAATGCACCTTTAG
>JBKPJK010000397.1:0-1603 GCA_046730635.1 Pseudomonadota bacterium
AGCTTGCGCTGCCGGTCGCGGGTGCGAAGCTCGATCGACCAGTCCGTTTCGCTCGATGCGCGGTCGGCAATGTCCGGCTCGCGCAGCGAATCGACCTGGAGCTGCGCCATCGTCTGCCGCGACTCCTCGATGATGTCTTCCTTCCACGCCTTGAGCTTCCTCAGGAAGTAGGCGCGGTGCATCGGGCACATGAATTCTTCGTCCTGCGAAGGCCGATAGCCTTCCGACAGAATGATGCGATCGAACGGTTCGTAATTGTTGCCGCCGTAGAGGTCGACAAGAGCAGTCGCCATGATCCCTCCCCCGCACTTGAACGCCCGCGCCCCCGCGAACGTTCTGTGAACGCCGCCGCCTGCTGCGGCCGGGCCATCCGGTGCAGCCGGAGGCGATTAAGACTGACTTTCCCGGGACTTAACTACCGGGCAGTCGGTCATCCCCAAGACGGGCCTATAGATATGGTCACGAGTGTTAACAAGCGCTGACGAAAAGCCAGTGAAGAAATCGCCAAGCTGTTGCGAATATGGCGCATTTTTTCTGCGGTTGCGGGGTTTGGGATGGTCCCGCATAGCGTGGCGATGCGAATTCTCCTCACCAACGACGACGGAATCAATGCGCGCGGGCTGCGCCTGCTGGAAGCCGTCGCGCGCAAACTCAGTGACGATGTCTGGATCGTGGCACCGGCCGAAGAGCAGTCGGGCGCAGGCCACTCGCTGACGCTCACGACTCCCGTTCGACTGCGCCGTCACGACGAGCGGCGCTTCTCCGTGACTGGAACACCGACCGACGCCGTGATGCTGGCGCTTGCTCATATCATGAAGGACTCGCCGCCCGACGTGATCATGTCGGGCATCAACCGCGGCGCGAATCTAGCCGAGGACGTCACTTATTCGGGCACCGTATCAGCGGCGATGGAGGGCGCACTCGCGGGCGTTCGGTCGATCGCTCTGAGCCAGGCCTATTCGCGCGAGGGCATGGGTGACACGGTACCATTCGCGGCAGCGGAGGCTTGGGCAGAGCGCGTGCTCGCTCCCCTGCTCGACTTCGAGACCGGACCGGGCACGCTCGTCAACGTGAACTTCCCTGCCCTTCCGCCAGAGGATGTGAAGGGCGTGCGCGTGTGCCGGCAGGGCATCCGGGACTATGGCCGCCTTCGCATCGTCGAGCGGACGGACCCGAGAGGCTATGATTACTATTGGTTCGGCCTTGGGCCGATGGTGGAAACGCCCGGCCATTCGACGGACCTGGAAGCGATCGCGGATGGCTATGTTTCCGTTTCGCCGTTGCATCTGGACCTGACGCACGATCCGTCGCTTGCCAAACTCGGCGAGCGGTTCAGCGACACAAACTAAGTCGGCTTATCGGCCGCGTTCGCCTGCAGACGCTGGCGGCGGCGTGTTCGTAGCCTGGGCCAGCCAGGTGGAGGTCGCATTGCACGAGCTCGTGAGGGTCACTGGCGTACCCGCCTGAAATGGCGCGGCGTGGGGCCAGCATTCATTTGCACCAGCTTTGCTGAGGCATAGCTGACTACCAATAGCCGTCCATGTTGCCGGCACCGTATTTCCGCCCGGAGTAATCAGCCGCGCGCTGCCTCCGGCATCCAGAT
>JBKPJK010000398.1:0-6103 GCA_046730635.1 Pseudomonadota bacterium
CATCGCGGTCTCCGCCGCCTCGGTTCTCGTAACGGTCGCTGGACCATCGGGAACGTTCATCGCGCGGAGCGTCCCGCATGTCGTGCCGGTCATATGCCATGTTCGTCCTCCCGGGGCTTGGGTCGGCGAAATCGCCGGCCGTGATTACTGAGGGGAAAACGTTCAGCGGCTTATGGCCGTTCCTGTGAAACGCACGCTGCACTGCAACAATTCGGCAGGGCGAAAGCCTCGCGGGACAAGCGAAAAGCGGAAAACCGCTAGGCGGCGCGAGTTGGAGCGCCAGAGCGATGGGAGTAAAGAGCTCGTCGGTTCTGCAAGGGGGTTGCCGACATGCGCACAACCATCCTCATCGCGCTGTTGACCGCATCTGCATTGGCTTCGGCAAGCGCCGGAGCCCAGATGCCCGACAGTCACACGCCGCCGGCCACTCCGGATAGCCTCGCAGGCTGGGCCAGGGGCGCCCAGCTGTTCGACGGGCTCGGCACCTTCCATCGCAAGATCACGACACGCTCACCGCTCGCCCAGCGATATTTCGACCAGGGCATGCGCTTCGTCTGGGCCTTCAACCATGACGAGGCGACCCGATCGTTCGCCAAGGCCGCAACGATCGATCCGACATGCGCCAGCTGCTACTGGGGCGTCGCCCTAACTCTCGGACCGAACTACAACATGCCGATGATGAGCTCGGCGCGGGGCCGCGTCGGATGGGAAGCCGTTCGCAAGGCCGAGGCGAACGCGCGCCGCGCGACACCCGTCGAGCGGGCCCTGATCGCCGCGGTCGCGAAGCGCTACCGGGGGAACGGCGAAGTCGATCCGTCCAACAGCAAGCCCCTGCTCGGAGCCTATGTCGAGGCCATGAAGCAGGTCGCGGCGAAATATCCGAACGATCTGGACGTGCAGACCATGTACGCCGAGGGCCTCATGAACACGAACCCGTGGAAGCTGTGGAACGCCGACGGGACGCAGAACCCCGGGACCCAGCAGGTCCTGGACGCGCTGCAATATGTGCTCAAGCGCGACCCCAGGCATCCCGGCGCCAACCATTATTACATCCACGCCATCGAAGCCTCGCCGCATCCCGAGCAGGCGCTGCCTTCGGCCGAAGCGCTCAACGGCATGATGCCGTCGGCCGGGCACCTGGAGCATATGCCCGCCCACATTCTCCAGCGGGTCGGTCGCTACGAGGCAGCGGCCGAAGCCAACCGCAAGGGCGCGGCGGCGGACCTCGCCTATCTCAAGGAGACCGCGCCGCCGGATTATTATCCGATGTATCTCATCCACAACTTCCAGTTCCTGGGCAGTGCGGCGGGAATGGAAGGCCGGCGCGCCGAGACGATCGCCGCGCTGAAGGAAGCGAGAGCGCACATCCCCGACCAGTTGCTGTTCGGAATGCCGGGTTTGGATTGGAGCGCGAGCTTCATTTACGACGGCTACACCAAGTTCGGCATGTGGGAGGAAATGCTGAGGCAACCGGCGCCGAGCCCCAAGCTGCCGGGAGCCACGATCAGCTACCTCCAGTCGCGGGCGACCGCGCTCGCAGCCACCGGCAAGATCGCGGAAGCGAAGACCGAGCTGGCGAAGGCGGATGGGCTGATCGCGGCAGTGCCTGCCGAAGCGACCCAGGGAAACAATGCCGCGAAGCCACTGTACGAAATCGGCCAGCTCAAGGCCGAGGCGCGCGTCTCGAGCGCGGAAGGCAAGCGCGACGACGCCATTCGATTGCTGACCGAAGCGGTCGGCCTGGAGGATAAGCTCGCGTACAATGAGCCCAACGACATGATCTTTCCGACGCGGCACCTGCTGGGAGCGGAGATGCTTGCCGCAGGAAAGGCCGTTGAGGCCGAGGCCGTCTATCGCGAAGACCTGAAACGGCATCCCAATAACGGCTGGGCCTTCCTCGGCCTCAGCCAGGCGCTTGCCGCGCAGAAGAGGGACGCGGATGCCGCGGACGCCCGCAAGTCGTTCCAAGGAGCCTGGCAGAAGGCCGACGTGCAGCTGACGGCGTCGGCTTATTGAGCTCTAAAGATCTCGTTCGCTTCGTCAGCGCGGCAGGGACGCCCGCCATTGTCGCGAGTCCGGTCGTCGCGGACGATCCGACCCTTCCCAACAATGATGATCGGCAGATCGAACTTGCGTGCTCGGCTACGTCTCCGGTTGTAGGGCCAAGGCAGGCAGCAGAGGAGGCGCAATGCTCGAAGATATCGTCATCGATCCGCGAATAGCAGGGATCGCACCTGGCTTCCGCGCCTTCAGCGTTTTCGCGAATGCACGCGATCTGAACGTGAGGAACCTCGAAACCAATCTACTGACAACAGCGTGTGACGCGGTGTTGGCTGGCGAGCCTGCCTGGGCGGAGGCCCACCTCACGAGCTGGAGCGAAACCTACCGCAAGTTCGGCGCAAAGCCGAACAAGACACCCTGCTCCGCTCAAGCTTTGAGAAGGCGCGTGCTCCGAGACGGCGCCGTGCCATCGATCAATCCCGTGGTCGACCTCTACAACGCAGTGAGCCTACTTTACGCAATTCCCATCGGCGGGGAAAATTACGACGCCTATGTCGGCCGTCCGCAGCTGACGATCGCCGACGGAACGGAGGGTTTCGATACCGTCGCGGATGGCCAATCGGCCGTCGAGAGCCCCGCTCCCGGCGAAGTTATTTGGCGCGACGAAATTGGAGTGACCTGCAGGCGATGGAACTGGCGCCAATGCATTCGCACGCGCCTGGACGCCCTGACGGGACGCATGTGGTTCGTCATGGAGGCGCTGGAAACGATGCCCACTGAAGCGCTGCACGACGCCGGCAACTTGCTCATTGAAGGACTGCGCCAACTGATACCGGGCTGCGAGGTTTCGGCGCATGTCGTTTGCGCTGTAGATCGATCATGATGAGAGTCGGCTTTCGACCCATTCCGGGCTCTACGGCGCAAGGTCCCTTCGATCCAAAGCTTATTCTAGAGCTGCGTTTATTGGCGCCCTGCAAGTTCCTCAGCTAGCGAGTCATATTGGCGGGCAGCATCCAGCAGATTTGCCCTCGTATCGCCATCCAAGGTGCTCTGCGCGGTCTTACGGCAACGATCTGCTTCCACTCGATAGTGATCCGGCGTTCTCAGCATACTCGGTTCTCGCATTTCGTGATGGGTTTGACTCTTCATCATGGACCCAAGGGGCAAGTGCTCAAAGGAGGTGGCCGTTCAAAAGACCACCTCCGCGCTAAACTGACTTTCGCACTACTGCGGAGCACCGACGGTAATTGCCACCGTGGCGATGGATGAGCTGCCGGTCGCCGCAATCTCATGTGCCCGCTGCACCGCCAGTGAAATCTGTGGTCGAGCTCCCCGCCATGCTCCTGTCGCGCAATCACGGTACACCAGGTCTGTAGAATTGCCCCCGACCGCTTCGTTGCAGACATCTACGACGGCGCCTGCCACGCGCCGACCCAAGGTGCGTTCACCGGGTGCAGAAGCCAAGTTAAGGTCGGCGTAGGAGACTCGACGCACGACGTAATCGTCAGGATGCGCGACCACCTCCAGCGTCGGACCGGGGCGGGCCTCAAGCGGATAGGCGACGGTTCCGATGGCGACCGCGGCAACCAGGGTCGCACCGCACATTGATAGTGCTCTACTGTAGCTCATGACAACCTTTCTCGCCCCCTTGATGGCGGCGAAAGAGAGGGTGTCAGACTGTCACGAGTTGCGCTCGTATCATTCGCTCGGCGTCGGACGGTGCTTCGCTAGGATGGACGCGCTTCGACGAAGTCGGTTTAGCAGGCGTCGAGCCGTTACGCAGCTTCGCCCGGACATCGACAATGTAGCTCCTCGAAATTCGCTCCATGGACCCATCGTTGAGGAGCGCGGTCCAGCTTCGGCCTTCATGACGAATGCGCTCAATAAAGCCGATGCGTATGATGGCCGAACGGTGCACTCTGACGAAATCGTCCGTACCGAGCTTATCTCCGATCTCCTGCATCGTCGTGTGCAGCATCCAGCTTCTCTGGCTCGAATGGACGAGCATGTAGTCGCCTTGGGCGGTAACCTTGTCGATCAGAGAGCAGTCAATTCGCATTAAGCCTTCGTCGGACGGAACCCAGATAGAGCAGTCGGCTGCGTCAGAGCGAATGAAGCGTTTGCAAACGAAATTGGCCTCGTAGCGAGATGCGAACTTCGCCACGGCTCCGGCGCACAAGCTTAACTGAGCCTGGTACGCCTTCATGTCTTCGACCGTGGCCTCAAACATGAAATCGTAAGTCCCGCTAAGCTCCACGGAATGCAGAACGGACGGGCAATTCACGACGGCAGCCTTGCAAGCTGCGATCTCTTGGGGCGCGGCTCGGTGGTCGAAAGCGATGCATACGATGACCCGAAGATCATCGTGGGTCACGGTGTTAACGACGTTCGTCAAACCGCCTTCAGCGAAAGGCGGGACGACGGTTGATGGTCTGCTTAAGGCGGCGGGTGTCATGACTTCTGCAACAGCCTTTCAACTCGCATCAGGCCCTCAGCGCTTTCCAACGCGAGGTGGAGGGGTCGACCCTCCAACTGGTCGTTCGGAGTGTTGAGGAAGGCGATGACGGACGCAGCCTCACCAAAGTGTCGCCAAGCATATGTGAGTACGTCGCTTTGGCGTCTCAGTTGCTCGGGAGTTAGCGGTGTTATGTCGCGATGCCTGCGAAAGCTCCTCGTCTGACGAAATTGCTCGGGTGTGGCCGCTTGGACCTCCGATGCCTTGGGGTTCATGTGACCAAGCCTGGAAGTGCAGCCCTCGCACCCATCACGCCGCGCCTGCGCCGGATTTGATCACGATAGTCCCGCGCGAACTGCTCGTGAGCTAACTTTTCGCCGGTTGTCAGATCGGCGGCTGCCATCATTAGAGAAAGCTGATGTCGTTGGAGCAGCAGATTGAGATCCACAACTTGTCTCCTGCTGTAAGCGGGAGCGCTTCGGGTCTCTCAGCCGCCGGCGCTTACGAGAGCGATACCGGCGATGGTGTATAGGTAGGCCCCTTTGCCGCCACTTACTAGGTCAATCTGGCGGCAAGGCCTCCGTCCGACGCCGGTTGATCGTTCAGCGACGAAAGCGCTGGGCGACGACCGGGCGTAGTCCGGTCAATGAAGGCCTCGGCGTCCCGTATCGTTGCGAAGGCGTGCTCCGAGGCGCGACACTCATGATGCGTGAGCGTTACGACGACTGGAAGCGCTCCGGTACGTGTGTCACTCGCCCGGATGTTGAGCTCATGTGGCCGCCCTCATTCTCCCAGCTGTCTTCCGCAGACCGTTTCGTCGCGGCCTCTTCGGCTGCAGATCGGAACAGGGTGAACGACTTGTCCTTTGGGGCTGATCCGACGTCATCGGCGAGACCTCCTTTTGAATGGATTGGCAGCACTTCGTTCTCGTGGACGAGCTCAGTGACCGGCCAGCGCTCCGTGTTGGCTTTCACCCGAGCGTCGTATCTAGCCGCCAGTTCCAGATGAACCGCCCGTACCTTGAGACTGGTCGAAGCCATTGCGAGCGTGCGTTCCTCGGCGGCTCGGGCGGCATCGTAATAGCGATCATGAAGCATGTCGGGACTCCCTTGCGCAGCGGGAGCTCTCCAATCTCTCTCGGCTACCGACTCGCTGGATACCGTCGGCAATACGGCATTATAACACGCAGGCCGTGGCATACACACTGGAGACCGTCAGTCTGAGTTTGCTGTTGCTGCTGCTGCTGCAACGTCGAGTCCGGCGTGCAGCTATTGGCACGGCCAGGCTAATGTCGCCGTCCAGCCGGTCCTTGCGCGCGGCCAGGACTTCGCGTCGGAACAATGGGATTACGGTATGCGCCGTCAAGCGCGCTCCTGTAACGGACACAGTGTGAATCGAGGGGCCGACTCGCCGAGCCGCGCAAATTCATCATGGGCGCCGGAATCCTGCGCTACGGATCCGATCATCCTCGCTCCAAAGAAGGGTCAGGTTGTTTCATTCCGAACACGCTGCACTAGGACAACGAGCCTTTCGCCGTCAGCTTGTGTCGTTCTTGTGCGGGCACCCAGCCTTGGACGACAACGTCCAATCGGCGCCTCATTCGATAATCGACTAGAGTCCGCTATCGACCCATTCCGGACACTAGCT
>JBKPJK010000399.1:0-6224 GCA_046730635.1 Pseudomonadota bacterium
ATCCAGGACTGGACGAGGTCGGCTCCGGTTTGCCTGAGAGCCTTGCCGAGATCGCGAAGGGCGAACGGTAGGCTCAGCGGTGACGTCGCGCCGAGATGGTGAACCGTAATGCCCCTCGCGGCGAGCCGAGAGCTATACCAATCCGGCCTGCCGAGGCAGATCACCTGCTGCTCGATGCCGGGCAGCTCATACGTGGCGAGGCGATAAAGCAAGGTTTCGGCGCCGCCCAATTCGAGCCCGCCTATGACATGTGTGACGCGAAGCGGGTGGGTCATCAGCGCGGGGCCACTTCGGCGAGTGCCTTCAGATACGCCTCGACGACAATGGCTTCGCCGAACCGCCGCTCGACCTTGCGGCGGGCTGCCAATCCGAGTGTCCGGCGGCCCGCCGGCGACGAGCGCGCAATACGTTCCATGGCGTCTGCGAGCGAGGCCGCGTCGCGCGGCTCGCACAGGGCGCCGGTAATCCCCTCCTCCACCAACTCGCGGCAGCCTGCGACATCCGTCCCCACGAGCGGTTTGCCCATCGCTGCGCCCTCCAGCAGTGCGCGCGACATGCCCTCGCGATAGCTCGGGAGGACGACTGCCGTGGCTGAGCGTACGTACGGCCGGACGTCGGGATGCTCGCCGAGATGCTCGATCAGGCCTTCGTCGATCCAGCTCTGGAACTCGGCTGCACTCGCGGACGTCGGATTGCCGGGATCGGGATTGCCTAGAATCTGAAAACGCACGTCCGGCATGCGCGCGCGCAGTAGCCGGGCCGCTTCGACGAACTCGCCGATGCCCTTGTCGCGTATCGCTCGACCAATGAACAGGAAGGCCGGTGGCTCATCTGTCTTCGGCTCATCCACCGGACTGAACTCTTCAAGGTCGACGCCCGAACCGGGGATCACCGCACCTTGTTCGGCACGAACGATGCCCTCTTTCACGAAGATCGCGAAATCCTCTTCGTTATGGAAGAAGATGCGGTGTGAGCGCCGGAAAGCGCATCGATAAAGCCGCGCCGTGAACCACCACATCAACTTATGAGACAAAAAGGTGGTGCCGAGGCCGGTCACGTTGTTGATCGCCGGCACTCCAAGCATGCGCGAGGCCACGGCTCCATAAACGTTCGGTTTGATCGTGAAGCCGCAATATGCGGCGGGCCGGATTTTCGACAGAGCTGCGCGATAGCGGAGGAGAAGCAGCGCATCGGCCAGCGGGTTCATGCCGGAACGGGCCAAAGGCATATCGTGAACATCCACGCCGCGACGTCGGAGATCGTCCGCGCCGGCATCGGCCGGGGCCAGGGCCGCGACACGATAGCCTGCCCGCTTGAGGCCTTCGATCAGCGAGCCTCGAAAGTTGACCAGGTTCCAGCAGCTGTTGGCCGACAGGACGATTGTCGGTCGGCGATCCTCACCGTCCGACACTCAGCGACCGACCGTCGGCGCTCCGAACCAGGGTTTGGAGGCAAGCTCGGTCTGCACCTCGCTAGTTTGCGGGAGGATGACCCGAAGCCTGCGGTGCGCGAAGTCGATCGAGACTTTCTTGAATGCGCGCATCGCATTCATGCCGAGAAGGATTGCCGGCTTGTTCTCGAGACCGAGCTGCCGGAAGGTGTGCGCCGGTGCGAAGACGACTGCGAGGTTCTTCAGGATCACTCCGCCGATCTCGAGATCCCGTAGGAACATATAATCGCCGTTCAGCTTGTCGCCGGTCACCGAGATCAGGTCGACGGGATAGGTCTGCGGCAGCAGGTCGCTCCGGCTGAGGGCCTTGCGCAGCGCCTCATTTGCGATCGTCACCTGCGACCCGGTATCGACGACCACGACGATGTTGCGCCCGTTGGCAGTCGCCTCGGTGACGATCAGACGGCCGTTCTTGCGCCTCGCCTCAACCACGATCGTACCGGGCTCCTCGCGGAAATCGGGCGTGTTTGCGGGCACGACCGCCATGGTTTGCGCCTGGAAGTCGAATTCCACCCGCTGCAGCGCCAGCGAATCCGTCCCGAGAATGCCGTCCGCACCGCCGATATTTTCGCCTTGCAGCAGGGGCGCATCGATCTGCTTCACGGCCTTCCGCGTCAGCTGAAGCTCGGGAAGCTTCGCCGTCGCCACGGTGGAGACGCCAGTGGTGCTGTGCATTTCGCCGCCCTCACCCGCAATGAGGTTGAGGCGCGAGGCGAGCTCCGTGGAGATGGCCGTACGGTTGGCCCCGGTATCGACGATGAAGCGGAAAGGTCCGGCGCCTGACAGACGCACCGGCACCGTCATCCGGTTGTACATCTCGTTGCGGAAGCGAATATCTTCGGCCTGGCTCGCCTTGTCGACCGCTGCGGCGGTCCCATCGGCAGGAGCCGGCGCGGGCGCGACCTGGGCAAGTGCTGGCGAATTGCACGCAAGAGTAGCCGCACAAGCCAGCAAGACGTTTCGAACCATGCCCACCTCCGAACTCGCATTTACGCCCCCTCGGAGCGCCGGGCAATTGCATCCACGATGGCCCGATTGGAACCAACTGGTAATCGATCAACGCATAACGCTCTCTGCGTGGGGCGGCCCGGCTCAGGTCGGCGCCGATAAGCAACTGCTTTATCGGGTTGGAGCCTCCATGTCGGATGACGAACAGCCGGTCGAAACCACCGTTTATTCTCTCGCTGCAGCGCCCCCGCCCGTTCCGGATCGCCGGCATGACGAGCGGCACATGACCCTGCTGCGGGTCGGATCGCTGGTCGTCGGCCAGCGGCGCGAGCTTTGCCTCATCCGCAACATCTCGGCGGGCGGCATGCTGATCCGAGTCTATTCGGCCATCCCCGCGGGTACCCGCGTGTCGATCGAGCTCAAGCAAGGCGATCCGGTCTGGGGTACGACCCTGTGGCACAGAGAAGACCTGGTCGGAGTCAGCTTCGATTCCCCGATCGACATCTTGTCGCTGATCACCAGCCCGCCGAATTCGCCGCGGCCGCGCATGCCGCGCCTCGAGGTGCAGTGCATCGCATGGGTCCGCGACGGCGCCGTCGTCCACCGTTCGCGGGTCGTGAACATCTCCCAGGGCGGGGTCAGGATCGACGCGCCCAGAGCGCTTTCCACCGGCGCGCAGGTGACCGTCACGCTTCCTGGTCTCCCCGCCGAGCAGGGCGTGGTTCGATGGAATGACGGCAGGGCGTGCGGAATCACCTTCAATCGCGTGCTCGCGCTCTCACAACTGGTCGCCTGGATCGGGGAGCGACAAGAGCTAAAACGCGCAGTCGGCTAAGCCTTCCGCAGCAGCAGCATCAGATTGTTCGCCGGCATCGACCGGGTCTGCTCGAGCGTCAGCCCCCGCTCGGCAGCCGCAGCGGCGAAGTCCTCGACCTTCCGAAGTCCCCATTGCGGATCGCGAGAGCGCAGGCTCTCGTCGAACTCGACATTGGTCGGCGCGGTCTCGATTTCCTCGCTGATCCACGGCCCGTAGAGGATCAAGGGGCCGCCCGCCGGCAACAGCCTCCTCGCGCCGTCGAGCAGTCCGAGCGCCGAAGCCCACGGACTGATGTGGACCATGTTGATGCTGAGCACGCAGTCGGCCCTCTCGATCGGCCAGCGCTCCGCCGACGCGTCCAGCTCGATCGGCTCGCGCACGTTCGGCAAGCCGGCAGCCCCGCGCCATGCCGCTATCGAAGTCAGCGCATCCCCATGGATGTCGCTCGGCTGCCACTCCAGCTTCGGGAATCGCTCGGCGAAATAGACGACGTGCTCGCCCGTGCCGCTCGCAATCTCCAGGACTAGGCCCCTTTCGGGCAGCCACTCGCCGAGCGCCTGTGATATGGGTTCGCGATTGCGAAGCGCTGCTGGAGCCGAGCGGCGGAGGCCCTCCGCCGGCGCCTCGTAGAAGCGGCGCCCGTCGGTCATCAGCTCTGTCCGTGCGCCTCTTCGAGCAGTCGCTTGGCGCGAAGATACATCTCCAGCCGCGTGAGCGCGAACATGCCGAGAGCGAAGGCGATCAGCGGGTCGGTTAGCATCGCCGGGCTCAGGTCTCCCTCGTGACCTAGAACGCCACGCGCGGCCGATCGAACGACGATCAGCGCGATGAGGACGAACATCGCCGCCGGCGAGGCCTTCTGATTGAGCGCATGGGTCTCCGGATCGACGTGGATGTGCATCATCTTGCCGCGCTGCCAGCCGACCGCCGCTCCGATCGCCAGCCCTAGCGCCGATGCAATCGCCACCCAGCCGGTGGGCGGAAGCTGCCAGAACATCAGCGCCGCGACGACGAGATAGATTGCCGGAACCACCCACAGGGATCCGAGCTTCAAAGGCCGCATCTGCCCCATTCGCCGCAGCCGGAACGCCATGACGATCGCGACGACAGCGATCGTGATGGCGACGCCGATCCAGTTCTGCTGGGCCGGCTGGACCTGAACCTGCATTACGCACCCTCCCCTAAGCTTACTCGGCGGCTTGAGCGGGCTCCGCCTCCTTGTAGACCAGCACAGGCTTCCTCGCGGCGAGCGTCTCGTCAAGGCGGCGCCTGGGAGCATGGACCGGGGCGGACTTGAGGCTTTGATCGCCGGCCTTCGCCCGCTTGGCGATGGCTCGTACGGCCTCGATGAATTGATCGAGGCTCGCCTTGGACTCCGTCTCCGTCGGCTCGACCAGCATCGCCCCGTGAACGACCAACGGGAAGTACATCGTCATCGGGTGGAAGCCCTCGTCGATCAACGCCTTGGCGAGATCGATCGTGCTGATCCCGCCTTCGAATCCCCGATCGGAGAAGATCGCCTCGTGCATGCAGGGACCGCTCTTCGCGAACGGGGCGTCGAGCACGTCCTCGAGGCTGCGCAGGATGTAATTGGCGTTGAGGACCGAATCCTCGGCGACCTGCTTCAATCCGTCGGCGCCGTGGCTCAGGATATAGGCGAGCGCTCGGGTGAACATGCCCATCTGGCCGTGGAACGCGACCATCCGACCGAAGGCGTTGGGATGCTCGTCCCCCGCAGTCTCTTCCTCGACGATCCTGAAGCTGCCGTCCGGATATTTCGCCGCGAACGGCAGCGGCCCGTAAGGCGACAGCGCTTCCGAGAGGACGACCGGACCGGACCCGGGCCCGCCGCCGCCGTGCGGCGTCGAGAAGGTCTTGTGCAGGTTGATGTGCATCGCGTCGATGCCGAGATCGCCCGGCCGGACCTTGCCGACGATCGCGTTGAAGTTGGCGCCGTCGCAATAGACGAACGCGCCGACCGCATGAACCGCGTCGCTGATCGCCTTCATGTCGGGCTCGAACAGCCCGCATGTGTTGGGATTCGTGATCATCACCGCGGCGACGTCCGGCCCAAGCCGCGCCTTCAGCGCTTCGAGGTCCACGCGGCCGGCAGCGTTGGCCGGAATATTTTCCACGCGATAACCGGCAAAGGCGGCGGTCGCAGGATTGGTGCCGTGGGCGCTTTCCGGAACCAGCACGACTTCGCGCTTGTCGCCGCGCGCCTCGAGCGCCGCGCGGACGCACAGCAGTCCGCAGAGCTCGCCATGGGCGCCGGCCTTGGGACTCATCGCGACGCCGTGCATCCCGGTGAGGTCGAGCAGCCAGAAGGCGAGCTCGTTGATCACCTGCAGCGCGCCCTGGACGGTCTCCTGCGGCTGGAGCGGATGGACGTCGGCGAAGCCGGGCAGCCGCGCGACTTTCTCGTTGAGGCGCGGATTATGCTTCATTGTGCACGATCCGAGCGGAAAAAGGCCGAGGTCGATCGCGTAATTCTGGCGCGACAGGCGCGTGTAGTGGCGGACCGTTTCCGGTTCGCTTAGACCCGGAAGTCCGATGGGACGGTTCCGTTCCAAACCCGCCAATCTATGTCCCTGCGGAGGCAGGGATCCAGACTGGACTCCTGCCTTCGCAGCAGCACTTTCAAAATCGACGCCAGTAGTGTCGTTATTGCCGATCTCGAAGATCAACGGCTCTTCCAGCATCAGCGCCCGATTGCCAGTCACGGTTTGCGCTTCGCCCTTCTCGTTCGCGGGGGTCGAAGGCCGCCAGCCCGACGGATTGACGGTCATTGGACCACCTCCTTCAGGGCCGCTTCCAGGGCGGCGATGTCTTCGTCGGTGGCGGTTTCCGTGACGGCGACGACCAGGCCGTTGGCCAGCGCATCGGCACCGGGGTACAGGCGCCCGAGCGATACTCCGCCGAGCACGCCTCTTTCGACCATCGCGTGGAGCGCCGGTCGAGCCGCCACGGGGAGCTTCAGCGTGAATTCGTTGAAAAAGCTTTCGTTGA
>JBKPJK010000400.1:0-1769 GCA_046730635.1 Pseudomonadota bacterium
GACGAAATCGCCCTCATTCGGTACGACATCGAGCTGCCGTCAGGTGGGTATGAAGAGCGTTACTGGAGCGCGAGCCACGTACCGCTGCTCATCGAAGGCAAGGTCGCCTACATCCTCCAGCACACCGTCGACGTCACGGAGCTGCATGGCCTTCGAAAGCTCGCGGCCAAGACGGGGCCCCATGCCCGTGACGAGACCGGCGTCTTCCAACGGGCGAATGCGGTGCAGGAGGCCAACCAGAGCCTTGCGCAGGAAACGCAGCGGCTGCGCACGATGTTCGAACAGGCGCCGGGTTTCGTCGCGGTCCTCAGTGGGTGCGATCTGCGCTTCCGCCTGGCCAATGCCGCCTATCGCAGGTTGGTGGGCGGACGCGACGTCATCGGGAAACCGATCGCCGAGGCCTTGCCCGAAGTCGTCGACCAGGGCTTTCCTGCGCTGCTGGAGAAGGTGCGGACCAGCGGCGAACCCTTCATCGGCCGTGGCGCGCTCGTGCAACTGGAAGGGGAAGGCGGCGGACCGCTCGAGGACCGTTATCTGGATTTCGTTTATCAGCCGATCAGCACCAGCGAAGGCAGCGGCGTTTTCGTCCAGGGCTACGACGTCACCGACCAGCGCCGGGCCGAAGAGCACCAGCAGCTTTTGATCCATGAGCTCAATCATCGGGTGAAGAACACGCTGTCCATCGTGCAAGCGCTGGCCATGCAGTCGTTCAACGACCGCGCGGATCCAGCGGCCGCCCGCCAGAGGTTCGACGCGCGCCTCAATGCTTTGTCCGCCGCGCACAATTTGCTGACGACGCAGAATTGGGAGCGAGCCGGGCTGCTCGACATCATCAAGGCGTCGGTGGCGGCAACCGCGGGAGCGAATGCCAGCCGCGTCTCGATCCGCGGCCCGGACATCCTGATCGCGCCGCAGACCGCCGTTTCGCTCGCCATGGCGACCCATGAGCTGTGCACCAACGCGATCAAATATGGCGCTTTGTCCAATGACACGGGCACGGTCGACGTGCGCTGGGCCGCAGCTCTTGCAAATTGCGGTGAGGTCGACCTCGACATCGACTGGAGAGAATCCGGCGGGCCTCCCGTCGAGCCGCCGTCGCACCGAGGGTTCGGCACCCGCCTTATCGAACGCGGGCTTTCAGCGGAGCTTCGCAGCACAGTCTCGCTGGAATTCCCGCCCGGCGGCGTTCATTGCACCATTCGAGCCAAGTTGCCGTCGGTCGCCGAATGAGCTTTTGCGGAGCGACCGTCCTGATCTTGGAAGACGAGCCCATCATCGCGCTCGCGCTGGAGGACGTGCTCGTCGCGGAAGGCGCGTCGGTACGGCATGCGTCACGAATTGCGGAAGCCCGCGAGCTTCTTCTGGCCGAAAATGTCGACTCGGCCATCCTCGACGTGAACCTGCATGGGACGCTCAGCTACCCGGTCGCGGAATTGCTCGCTGAACGGCGCATCCCGTTCATCTTCGCGACTGGCTACGGCGACCGCGCGCACCCGCAGCAGTTCGCCGAGGTCCCGACCATCGCCAAACCTTATAGCGTGGAGGACCTACGAAAGGCCTTTTCGCAGCTGACCGCCTCGACTTAGCTGGCCATTTCCGCTCCGCGCTTCGTTCGCCGTCGCGCCGGTCGTGCATTCAGATGCACTCCTGAAACTCGCCGCGTCTGGATGTCTGCAACGGGTCGAAAACGGACACTGGCCGCAGCGGCGGGAAAGGTCGCAGACGCTCGCATAAAGTCCCTTTCGGGTCGAATCAGCCCATGGGAACGG
>JBKPJK010000401.1:0-4640 GCA_046730635.1 Pseudomonadota bacterium
CCCAGGGCGTGACCATCTTCCGAGTCGCGGAAAACGAGCATGTCGTGAGCGTCGCAAAGATCGAGGAAAGCGAAGAGGAGGAGATCGAGCTCGAAGGCGGCGACGAGGTCGCTCCGGAGGAAGGAGCCGTCGTCGGCGAAAGCGAGCTTGAGAAGCCCGCCGATCCGGAGCAGGAGTAAAAGTCGGTCCCTCGGGGACTAGCTGCGACGAACAGTGGAAACCGGGCGGGGCCGGGTCGCGTTCTCCTGAGCACTAGTTCGAGGAGTCCCTTCTATGCCCCTTCCCCATGATGCCCTGGTTCTGGTCGCCGATGGCCGCAAGATGCTGTTCTTCCGCAATCACGGCGACGAAAATCAAATCGACCTTCGGACCGAGGCGCATGACGCGCGAGCCCACCAGCGTAAGGATCGGGAGATCAAGACGGACGCGCCAGGCACGGTGAAGCAGAGCTTCGGCTTCGGCCGCTCGACCTATGAGGAACCCAATTTCCAGCAGCAGGAGGAAGGCCGCTGGATCAAGGATGCTGCTGAGGAGCTGAAGGCGCGCGTCCTTCGCAACGATTTCGAAGCTCTTGCGATCGTGGCCCCGCCCAAGGCGCTCGGCGTCCTCAAGAAATACCTCCACAAGGAGGTCGAGCGACGCCTCGTGTGCACCGTCAATAAGGAGATGAGCGGGCGGCCCATTCCGGACATCGAGGCACTACTCAACGGCCACACGCGCCCAGTGGAATTGCCCGCAGTCTAAGGCAAAGGCCCGGATATCTCGATGGTCGGCGGGCTCCGGAGAGTTGACGCTAGGCGAAGAGGTCGACGATCTCGGCTTCGGGCGAAACGGCTTTCCAGAGCAACGTCCGATGACAATGTGCAGGGTCGCGTTCGTAGCACAGGAGCGCGCTCGGTTTCTCCGTCGCGAGATCGAGCATTTGAGCCGATTGAGCCATCGCATCCGGGAGCTCCAGCTGGCTCGCGTAGATGCGCTTCAAGTCGGCGTCGCGTCCCGCCCTGGCTGCGGCGCGGCCCTCGGCAGGCGTCCTTAATGCCCGAAGGTGAACGTAATCGATGCCGGCTTCCGCCAGAGCATTGCGAAGCGGCGTCTTGGAGAAGCCGGGCCTCCTCGAGTTCGGAACAGCGCGAACGTCGATCACGCGGCGGACACCCGCTTGCTGCAACGCGGCGAGGAACGCGGGGACCGTCGCTCCTTCATATCCTATGGTGAAGATGCGCATGCCGTCTGGATAGCGCGAACGAGGCGGACTAACAGCCCCGCATGTTCGACGTTCACATCGTTGGCGGCGGCCTCGCCGGTTCGGAAGCGGCCTGGCAGCTGGCCGAAGCGGGCTATCGCGTTCGGCTGAGCGAGATGCGTGGAGGCGGGGACGCGACGGCCGCGCACGAAACCGATCGTCTCGCGGAAATGGTCTGTTCGAACAGCTTCCGTAGCGACGATGCCGAGCACAATGCGGTCGGCCTGCTCCACCAGGAGATGCGCGCGCTTGGATCGCTCATCATGCGTGCCGCAGACCAGAGCCGCGTGCCCGCCGGCTCCGCTCTCGCCGTCGATCGCGAGGGATTTGCCGCCGAGGTCACCCGCGCCATCGAGGGGCATCCCAACGTGTCGGTGGTTCGGGAGCGGATCGATGCCCTGCCCGATCATCCCACCATCATTGCAACCGGCCCTCTCACCGGCTCGAACCTGGCGGACGCCATCGCTGCGGAGACTGGTGAAGGCGCCCTCGCCTTCTTCGACGCGATCGCGCCGATCGTTCATCGCGACAGCATCGACATGGACGTCGCCTGGATGGCCGCTCGGTGGGAGAAGGGCGGCAAGGATTACATCAACTGCCCTCTCGACAAGGAGCATTACGAAGCTTTCGTCCAAGCCCTCCGCGACGGCGACAAGACCGAGTTCAAGGACTGGGAGAAGGACACGCCCTATTTCGAAGGCTGCATGCCGATCGAGGTCATGGCGGAGCGCGGAGTCGAAACCCTGCGCTACGGCCCGATGAAAGGGGTCGGTCTCGATAATCCGCGCACCGGTCGCTGGCCCTATGCCGTCGTCCAGCTCCGGCAGGACAATGCGCTCGGCACCTTATGGAACATGGTCGGTTTCCAGACCAAGCTGAAGCACGGCGAGCAGGTGCGGATCTTCCGGACCATCCCGGGTCTCGAAAATGCCGAGTTTGCGCGCCTGGGCGGGATCCATCGCAACAGCTTCATCAACTCGCCGCGACTCCTCGACCGCCAGCTAAGGCTGAAGTCGAAGCCGAACATCCGCTTTGCCGGCCAGATCACCGGCTGCGAAGGCTATCTCGAGAGCGCGTCAATCGGCCTCATCGCCGCGCGGTTTGCCGCGGCGGAGCTGAGCGGGATCGATTTGCCGTCGCCACCGCCGGAGACCGCACTAGGCGCGCTTCTCGGTCATATCACCGGCGGAGCCGATGCCGAGACCTTCCAGCCGATGAACGTCAATTTCGGACTGATGCCGCCGATCGCCGGTCGCTCGAAACGCGCGGACCGGAAGAAGGCCTATACCGATCGAGCCAGAGAAGCGCTGGCCCGGTGGCTCGAACGCATTCCGGCACGCGAACTCGCTTAGTCGAATTCCAGCGTCGAAATCAGCTCCGTCATTCGGAACAGTCGGAGCTGGATTTCCTCGGGCACGGTACCCGGGAGTCGATCCGAAATCGTCTCCCGCGCTTCAAAATAGCCGGCCTTCACCCGCACGAGCTCCATCGACCAGTCAGGGAAGCTCCGTGCCTTGATCTTGCGCTCGTCACGAACTTCGAGCCCGCTGTGCCGGGGATCGCGCCGAAGCCTAGCGAGCAGGTCGTCGATCGCGGAATGGGTTCCTTCGACGATTTGAAGGAAATGCGTGCCGTTGAAGATCAGCAGGCCGGTGATCCCGTCGAGCGCGTTCAGCTCGCGAGCGGACCGGTGGATGTCTTCGAGGTCGGAAGTCTGGAGATCGAGACGGGCAAGACTGGTGTAAGTCAGGGAAGTCAGATCCATGACGCGCCGATAGAGGGAAAAACAACCGTCACAAGACCGTAACGTCGGGTTTACGACATATTTAACGACCCACGGCTTTTTTCCCTCAAATGCAATCGGGCGGACACGCTCAACGTTATTAACAATTGCAACGTTTCTGCTTCGGTGGTGGAGGAGCGGTCGTCGCATATTCGGCCGCCGTGAGCCAACCGTTGTGGTCCGCGTCGGCTCCCTGGAACTTACTGATCGTCTTGGCTGCCCATTCCTCGAAGCTGAGCGAGCCATTGCCGTTGGCATCGAGTTTAGCAAACGCCTTGCGTCGACCGTCGAATATTTCCGCCGCCTCGATCTTGCCGTCCTTGTTCTTGTCGGCGCGGGAGAAACGCTTCTCTTCGCGACTCTTCGGGCTCGCTTCGGGCGCCGACAGAGGCACTGAGTTACTAAACAGCGAAGCGCGCGTCGTCTGAGGCGGCGCCTTGGCTAGAGACGGATTTTCGGCAGCCTGGGATTGCCAGAGTAGAAACGCACCGGTCAGCAGAAGAAAGCAGGCCGTGGCCCCGGCGAGGAAACGCGCCAAGTGGCACCTCCATGACATTGGAGATTCGGCGCCGTTCATCTCGTTTGCGAAACGAACTCTGTCAACCGTGCGGGATGGTTCCTCGAAGCCGATGGGCCATTGCCGTGCCGACGCGCCCCAGGCGCCCCCCCGGCCTAAGGTCGTAGGCCGCGAGCGCGGCAAGGATCGTGAGCGGCCTAATTGTCGAAGGCATTCTGCGCGGTACGTCATCGATCGCCGCTCGCGCGGCCGAGCACAGGACCTGTCGAGATTCAGCATCGCTGCAGTGGGTTGCTCCATCCACCAGCGACCATAAAGCGCCAGCTGCCGAAGCGTCTTGGGTCGGGCCGCCGAGTAACCGCGCGCCAATCTCGAACAGCGTCCGCCCGCGCAGCGCAAATCCTCCGACTACGCTCTCGCCCCAAGGAAACGGACCCAGCATCGGAAGCCACGCATCCTCGAGCTTGGAAAGCTCCAGCCCGCTTATGCCCCGGGTGAGCAACTCATCTTGCACGGAGCCAAGGCGCGGCTCGGCAGGGGCGCGTTCGCCCTCGTCGAGTTCCTCTAGGCGTTCCCGCCACCAAGCCAGGCGGATCGCGCCCAGTTCCGGCTGTGAGGAAGTTGCGATGACGTCCGCAAAGGCGAGGTCCAGGTTCCATAATGCTTCGAGTGCAGGCCTGACCTCCGATGGCGTCGCCTCAAGCGCCGTCGACCGATCGGGGTCGAGCCGTCGCTCAGCGATAGCAGACGGCCTTCACCGCCTCGACCACCTCGGACGCCTTGATCAGCGCCATTTTCTCGAGGTTTGCGGCGTAGGGCAGCGGTACGTCGACATCGGTCACGCGCATCACAGGCGCGTCGAGATCGTCGAAGCCCTCGGTCATCGCGATGGCGATGATCTCGGAGCTGATCGAGCAAACGGGCCAACCTTCTTCCACCACCACCATCCGGTTGGTGCGCTTGAGGCTTTCCAGCACGGTCGCCTTGTCGAGCGGGCGAAGCGTGCGCAGGTCGATGACCTCCGCGTTGATCCCTTGCGCCATCAGTTCCTGCGCAGCTTCAAGAGCCACGCCGACACCGATCGAGTAGCTGACGAT
>JBKPJK010000402.1:0-1583 GCA_046730635.1 Pseudomonadota bacterium
GAGTTCAGGCGGCCTTCGCGATTCCCCGATCGGCGAAGGCGAGGATTGCCGCCGGATGCAGGCGATGGAGCGCGCAGATCAGCTGCCGCCCGAAGACTTCGAGGCAATGGAGCGCGCGGCCTTCCTCACAGCACAGGTCGAGACCGAACTCGCGCCAATGTGAGTTCGGGTCGCGCGCATATCGGCCGAGGACGTCGAACTTGGCCTGCCACTCGGCGCGGGCATATTGTGCCCGGACGGCTTCCGGCAGCGCGGAATAGAAGGTGTCGTTCGCGGTGATGCCGAACAAGGCGCGCGACGCATCGTCGATGAGGTGCGGCAACTCCTCCGCTTCATCGTCGGCAAGCAGGCCGCGGGATTGCAGGCGAAGCTGCTCCTCGAGCTCGGCGAGGGCTGGCAGATGGCGGAAGACGATCAGGGCCATGCCACGAGAATCGCCGAGATTCGCTCGAGTTCCAAGGTCAAAAGTTCAATGAATCCACAGTTTTGTGCGGCCCGCGGCTGACCCGTGGCGGCAGCGCTGCAACGGCCTGCCGCTAGATGCGCCCGGCATACCCTTTAACTTAACGGCGCCTAAACGGGGCCTGGAATCGTTCATCTGGGAGCAAGGTTGGCCTGAACAGTCGACGGCCCGAGGCGTTCGCGCGCAGGCTGGATGACGCAATCCGTCCTGCAAAACGGATGAAGCTCTGACCGCCCGACAGCCCATGATCAAGGCGGCCGGACGGATGATCGCGAACGCGTCGAGCCGATCAATCCAAAGGAGCAAAATTAGTGAATATTCTCAGACGATCGACGGTTGCCGTGCTGCTGGCCGCGGCTGCGGTGCCAGCCTGGAGCGGCGTTGCCGCGCAGGTGCAGGGACAGGTCGAAGGGGCGAATGCGATCACCGTGACCGGCGAGATGCCGGCCAACCTGACCAAGCTGCCCAAGGGTCCTGACGTCCAGGGCATCATTTCCGCTCGCAAGGGCGGGCAGATCCAGGTCACGACTGCCAACGGCAGCAACACGGCGATCCTTGTGTCCCAGGCCACGCAGATCCGGTCCAGCGGCGGCTTCCTCGGCCTCGACAAGAACAAGCTTGGCACGGACGCGCTGCTCAACGGTCTGCCGGTCACGGTGAAGACGGTTCAATATGGCGGCAGCCTGGTGGCGACCCAGGTGAGGCTTTCGAACAAGAATCTCGCGACCGCTTCGATGATCCGCAACGGCACAGCGCAGAAGTTCGGTGAGCACGACGTGGCCATTGCCCAGAATGCGGCGGCGACCGAGGCGCTGCGCGGGCGCGTAGGCGATATCGACAAGTATAATGTCAAGGGCACGACCAACATCTACTTCGATACCGGCAAGTGGGCGCTGTCGCATGAGGAGGAGGCGCAGCTTTGCGCGGCTGCGAACCAGGCCAAGACAATGGACAACGCGCTGCTGCTCGTCGTCGGCTATACCGATGCCGTCGGGAGCGAGGACTATAACCAGGGTCTCAGCGAGCGGCGCGCCGCCAAGGTCGTCAACTATCTGCAGCAGCATTGCGGCTGGGCGCCCTATCGCATGCTCACGCCCACCGGCATGGCCGAGGCCGATCC
>JBKPJK010000403.1:0-9628 GCA_046730635.1 Pseudomonadota bacterium
ATCTTTTCCTTGAGCTCCCGGTTCTTGACGGCTTCGTTCATGCCGACCGTGCTCCTGCGGAGGCAGGAGCCCAGACATTCTCCTGTCCGGGCTGGACCCCTGCCTTCGCAGGGGTGCTAAGCTGATGGAGCGACACGGCGCCCAGCGCGCCACGCACCGCCCGGCCGACGACGCCCATGTGCGGCTTCACTCGGCAATGCGCGTCGAGGATGCAGTCGTGGTTATTCGAGTCCGAGCACATGGTGAGAGCGATCGGACCTTCGACCGCTTCGACGATGTCGGCCAGGCTGATTTCGCTGGCGTGCCTAGCGAGGGCGAACCCGCCGCCGACGCCGCGGACGCTGCTCAACAGCCCACAGGTCGCGAGCTGACCCATCAGCTTCTGGGCGGTAGGAAGGGGAACGCCGGTTTCCGCCGCAAGCTCCGTCGCGCTGAGACGCGCGGCAGCAGGCCGGCGAGCGGCGGCGGTCATCAATACGACCGCATAATCGGCGAGGTGGCTGAGGCGCATGGCTTAATTCGGAGCTTTCTAGTCCGATTTAGTCTCTTGCGCCACGAAACTCAACCGCGCAGACGGTCGGCGTGGCGCTTTACCCATTCATACGGCCCCTCATCTTCAGGCTGGACGCGGAACGATCGCACCTGCTGACGATCGGTTTGCTCGGTCTTCGTACCGGAACCGCGTTCACACCCGAGCCGGATTGGACGCCGACGCTCGAAACAACGGTCGCAGGACTGAGGTTTCCAAATCCCATCGGACTCGCGGCGGGTTTCGACAAGGACGCGCAGGTGTTCGGCCCAATGCTCAACCTCGGCTTCGGCTTCGTCGAGGTCGGCACGGTGACGCCGCGCCCACAAGAAGGGAGTCCCAAGCCCCGCTTGTTTCGCCTCGAGGAGGATCGGGCGGTCATCAACCGCATGGGCTTTAACAATGAAGGACAGGCGGCGGCGGGCAAGCGGCTCGAATGGCGCTGGGGCAAAGGGATCGTGGGCGTAAATATCGGCGCGAACAAGGATTCGGCGGATCGGATCGCCGACTATGTCGCCGGTGTCCGGGCGATGTCGCCGGTGGCGCGATACATCACGATCAACATCAGCTCGCCCAACACGCCCGGCCTACGGCAGCTGCAGGACGAAGAGGCGCTGCGGGCTTTACTGTCCGCAATCGAGGAAGCGCGGCCTGCCGATGGGCCGCCGATCTTTCTCAAGGTGGCGCCGGACCTAGGGGAGGATGAGCCCGAGCAGATCGTCCGCGTCGCGATGGAGCACAAGATCGACGCGATCATCGTCGCAAATACGACTGTCTCGCGGCCGCCACTGAAGTCGCGATTCGCGCGCGAGCAGGGCGGCTTGTCGGGCGCACCGTTGAAGCCGCTGGCGCTGAAGGCCTTGCGCGACTTTCGGGCAGCGTCGGGCGGCAAGCTGCCGCTGATCGGGGTCGGCGGAATCGCGACCGCGGACGATGCATGGGAGCGGATACGCGCCGGTGCGAGCCTCGTGCAGCTCTATTCGGCAATGGTCTACGAGGGCCCGGGCATCGCACGGCGCATCGCCGCCGGCCTTGTCGAGCGGCTGAAACGCGAAGGCTTTGCCAACATTGCCGAGGCGGTGGGGACCGAGTAGCGCGAGCCGATGTTGAGACGTTTCGTTCCATTTGCGGCCGCGCTGGCTCTTTGCGGCTGCACCACTTCCGTCCAATCCGCCGGCACGTCCGCGAAGGGCATGGTGAGCGCCGCCGACCCGCGCGCGGCCGACGCCGGCGCTGAGATGCTTCGGCAAGGCGGAAGCGCGGCCGATGCCGCATTCGCGACATTGCTGGCGCTAACCGTCGTCGAGCCGCAAAGCTCCGGCATCGGCGGCGGCGGATACCTCGTCTATTCCGAACGCGGCGCACCCCCGGTGACGTATGACGGCCGCGAGACGGCGCCGCACGCGGCGACGCCGAGCTGGTTCATGAAAAACGGGCAGCCGATGGCGTTCGACGACGCCCAGCCCGGCGGCAAGAGTGTCGGCGTCCCGGGCAATATCCGGATGATGGCGCTGGCGCATCAGCGCTACGGCAAGCTCAAGTGGGCGGCGCTGTTCCAGCCGGCGATCAAGCTCGCTCGCGATGGCTTCAAGATCACGCCGCGGCTTTATAACTCGCTACTGAAATACAGCGCGACGGGAGCTTTGTCGGCCGAGGCGCGGTCGATCTTCTATCAACCGGGCGGCCAGCCAAAACCAGTTGGCACGATCGTCCAGAACCCGCGCCTGGCGTCCTTTCTCGAACAGCTTGCTAGCCTCGGCCCGGACAGCTTCTACGTGGGGCCGAACGCTCAAGCGATCGCGGCCACCGTTAGCGGAGCGCCGCACAATCCGGCGCCGATGACCGCTGGAGATCTCGCCTCCTACGAAGCGAAGCCGCATGCTCCCGTGTGCGGAACCTATAGGGTCTATCGGATCTGCGGGATGGGGCCCTCCTCGTCCGGCGGATTCACGGTCTTCGCGACGCTGAAGCAGCTGGAGCGGTTCGACCTATCGGCGCTCGGGCCGAATTCTCCGACCGTGTGGCATCTGATCGCGGAATCGGAGCGGCTCGCTTACGCCGATCGCGACCAGTATCTCGGCGACGCGGATTTCGTGACGGTGCCGCTCGCGGGATTGATCGACTCGAATTATCTCGCAAGCCGATCGGCGCTGATTCAGCCGGATCGCACGAATGCGAACGTGGTCGCCGGACGTCCGGCGGGATCCGACAAAGCGCCGTGCGCTCCGATCGCGACCAACGAGCGCGGCACCTCGCACTTTGTCGTCGTGGATCGGTGGGGCGACGTTGCGTCGGAGACGTCGACGATCGAGAGCAGTTTTGGCTCGGGCCTGATGGTCAACGGCTATTATCTGAACAACGAGCTCACCGACTTCAATTTCGTGCCGAAATGTCCGACTGCGAACCAGGTCGAAGGCGGCAAGAGGCCGCGGAGCTCGATGAGCCCGACCATCGTCTATGGGCCGGACGGAAAGGTCGTCCTGGCCGTCGGTGCCGCAGGCGGATCGACGATCCCCGCACAGGTGATCAAGACGATCATCGGGGTGCTTGATTTCCACCTCACCGCTCAGGATGCAGTGGCCCTGCCGATGATCTACGCGCCCGGCGACACGATCTTCGTCGAGAGCGGAGCCAATTCGCTCGAGGCGATGATTCCACAGCTTCGCGCACTTGGTCATGGCGATATCCGCCTGCTTCCGCCCGGCACGTTCAAGGCGAATGCGATCGTTTGGTCGAACGGCCGCTGGATCGGGGGCGCCGATCCGCGGAGCGAGGGAACCGCGGTCTCGGAATAAGCGCAAAAGAGGGAAATTTGGCTCGGCAGCTCGAACGGTTCGACAATCTCGTTTCGCTCTTCCTGACGCGCGCTCAGGAGAAGGGCGACGCGCCGTTCCTCTGGGCCAAGCGCGAGGGCAGCTGGCGGTCGATCAGCTGGAACGAGGCGGCGCAGCAGGTGGCGGCACTGTCGGATTCGCTACGGCGGATCGGCCTTCAGCCGGGCGATCGCGTCGCGTTGGTCAGCGAGAACCGGCCCGAATGGCTGATTGCGGATCTCGGCATCATGGCCGCCGGCTGCGTCACCGTTCCGACCTACACGACCAATACGACGCGCGACCATGCGCATGTGCTCGGAAATTCCGGCGCGCGCGCCGTCATCGTTTCCAACCAGAAGCTGGCGAGGAACCTCGTGCCGGCCGTCCTGACTTCCAGCGAGTGCCATCATGTGATCGGCATCGAGGACATTCGAGCCGGTCAGGTGCCGGACTGGGTCAACGTCCACCACTGGAACGAGCTGACGGCAGGCGCCGCCGATGTGCCGGCGCTTCGCGAACGCGAGAAAGCCGTGAAGCGCAACGATCTCGCCTGCATCATCTACACGAGCGGGACCGGAGGCGCCCCGCGCGGAGTGCAGCAGCATCACGGGGCGATCCTGTGCAACCTCGAGGCCTGCACGGACATTATCTCGTCGGACTTCGGCTGGGGCGACGAGGTCTTCCTGTCCTTCCTTCCGGCAAGCCACGCCTATGAGCATACCGGCGGGCAGCATTTCCCGATCGCGCTGGGCGCACAGATCTATTACGCCGAGAGCCTCGAGAAGCTCGCCGCCAACATCGAGGAAGTGCATCCGACGATCATGGTCGTCGTGCCGCGCCTGTTCGAGCTCCTGCGGACCAGGATCATCAAGTCCATCGAGAGCCAAGGCGGCCTTGCAAAATATCTCCTCCACCGAGCGCTGAAGATCGGCGGCGACAAAGCTCGCGGCAGCACGAAGCCGTGGGACCTGCCGATGGACGGAATCCTCGAGCTCACGCTGCGCAAGAAGGTCCGCGAGAAGGTCGGCGGCCGGGTGAAGGCTTGGGTGTCGGGCGGAGCGCCGCTGAATCCCGAGGTCGGGATTTTTTTCCAGTCGCTCGGCATCACCTTCCTTCAGGGTTACGGGCAGACGGAAGCCGCGCCGCTCATCAGCTGCAACCGGCCGAGCGTCGGGATCCGTCTCGAAACGGTCGGACCGCCTGCCGGCTGCGAAGTGCGGATCGCCGAGGATGGCGAAATCATGGTGCGTGGCGAGAACGTCATGCATGGCTATTGGCGCAACGACGAGGAGACTGCCCGGGTTCTGAAGAACGGATGGCTTGCAACCGGGGACGTCGGCCATTTCGACAAGAAGGGCCGCATCGTCATCACGGACCGCAAGAAGGACCTCATCGTTAACGACAAGGGCGACAATTGCTCGCCGCAGCGGATCGAGGGAATGCTGACCCTGCAGCCTGAGATTGCCCAGGCCATGGTCTACGGCGACCGGCGGCCCCACCTCGTGGCGCTCCTCGTTCCCGATCCGGAGATCGCTTCGAAGGACGACGTGCACCAGCGCCTTCAGCGCGCGGTGGACCGCGTGAACGCGGATCTTTCGGTGATCGAGAAGGTGCGGCGCTTCATCCTCGCCGACCAGCCGTTCACGATCGAGAATGAGCAGATGACGCCGTCGATGAAGATCCGGCGGCACGTCATCGGGCAGGTCTATGGCGATCGGCTCGACGCTCTCTACCGGCGTCAGTAGCGGCTTGCGGAGCTCCTGTAGGGAATGATCCTGTCGATTCCGCATGACCCGACCGTGAAGTGGTTGGTCGTATCGAACACGCGCACGATGTCGCCGCTGCAATAGCCCATCCCGCCCGCCTGCCGAGCGAGGAGCGCGTAATGACCGCTGGAAAGCGAATTGCAGCCCGGGGAGAGCTCCATCAGATAGACT
This sequence comes from Pseudomonadota bacterium, assembly GCA_046730635.1. Classification (GTDB taxonomy): domain Bacteria; phylum Pseudomonadota; class Alphaproteobacteria; order Sphingomonadales; family Sphingomonadaceae; genus Sphingomicrobium. The sequence goes on from JBKPJK010000403.1 coordinate 5,280, forward strand.
GCGCTCGCCCCGCTGCGGAATGTCACCGTCCGGTCGTCGACGATCCGCATGTCGTAGGCATTGTAGTTTTGCAGGCAGCTCATCGGCGGACCGGCCACCTTGCCGGCAAGCAAGGCCGCAAGCTCATGCTGCGCCTGCGGGCTGAGCTGCACTGGCTCGGGAGCCGTGGAGCAAGACGCCAGAACTGCGCCGATCAGCAGGGCCGCCGCGGCCCGCACCTCACGCCCCCGGCCGCGCGTAAGGAACGAAGTCGCCGAACGAACAGCTGCCGACGGTGATGTGCGCCATCGTGTCCTCGACGGTGGCGATGTCGCCCGAACAGAGGCCGCTCGAGCCGACCTGCTTGGTCAACAAGGCGTTGGGTCCCGGACCGCGCAAGCCGGTGCATGGGCTGCGCATGTGGGCCACATAGACCGGACCTGTCAGTGCTCCTCTGCCGAAGACGATCGTGCTGTCGTCGATCACGGTCATGTCGTTGGCGCTCAGATAGGCCGGCAGGCAGTTCATCGGCGCGCCTGCCACCTTGCCGGCGATGAGTTCCTGATACCTGTTCTCAGCCTTCGCACTGCGGGTCGGGTCCGGTGGTGCAGTCGTGCATGAGGCGAGCATTGCCCCGACAAGAAAGAGAGGTATGCCACGCATGTTCGACCTCCTTATAATTCCCCTGCGGCCGCCGGGAATCTGAGCGCTTTCGTTCATGAACGGAAGCTGTCTTTTGCAGCGCGCAGTCGAGCGAATTCCTCCCAGTTAGATGCGCGAACGAAGGGATTGGTTTCACGCTCCTCCGCAACCGTAGTCGGAAGCGTGATCGTATCGGCCCTGCGAAGCGCCTCGACCACAGCGAGGCGATCTGCAAGCGCGCGATTTTCCGGGTCGGCGTGAACGGCAAAGCGCGCGTTGGACAATGTATATTCGTGCGCCGGGTAGAGGCGCGCGTCCGCGGGCAGGCTGCCGATCCGCTGAAGCGAAGCCTACATCTGTTGCGGCGTACCCTCGAACAGCCGCCCGCATCCCATAGCGAACAGAGTGTCCCCCACGAACGCCACACGATCATCGTCGAAGATCAAAGCGATGTGATCGAGCGTGTGACCGGGAACTTCGATGACTCGTCCGACATGCTTGCCGAGGTGAACCTCATCGCCTTCGGTCAGGCCGACGTCGCGGCCGGGGATACGACCGGACGAAGGGCCGGAAATGCGCGCGCTAGTCGTCTGCTTGATCGCCAGATTCCCCCCGGTGTGGTCGGGGTGCCAGTGCGTGTTCCAGATCTGGTCGATGGTCCATCCGCGACGCTGCGCTTCGGCCAGTGCAGGCGCAGCGTCACCGGGATCAACGACCGCGGTGCCCGCGCTATCCTGGTCGTGGACGAGCCATATGTAATTGTCCGTGAAGGCCGGTACGGCCACGATTTCCATGGTGGTCGCCCTACGCTCGCTGCCCAAGGATCGCCAGCGCTTCGGATGCGATCCGCCGCGTAAGCTCCTCCCCCGGCTCCTCATGAGCAAGGCAGGCATTCTGCCCGGCGAGGCTCGGCATGAACTCGTAGTCGCCGAGCTCGATCGCCGCACGGAACAACGGCAGCGAAACGGCTCCGGCTAGCGGATAAGGCGGCGCCTCGCTGCGGACCGGGCCGATCTCGTCCACCAGCCTTCCCCTGACCGCCCGCGCAAGGCCGCCGCTGTAGATGTTGGTCATCAGGGTCAGCCGTGAGCTCAGCATCGCCTTGTGCCCGTCGGGGAGGAAAGTCTCCGGACAATGAAGGTAGGCAGTACCCACCTGAACCGCACTTGCCCCGAGCATGAGAGCGGCCGCGATTCCGCGCCCGTCCGCGATCGCCCCTGCTGCGATCACGGGCACCGATACGGTGTCGACGATCTGCGGCAGCAATGCGAACAGGCTGAGCGCTTCGCGCGGATCTCCTCCCAGGAACCGACCGGTGTGGCCACCGGCCTCCCAACCCTGCGCAATGATCGCGTCGACGCCACAGCCTTCGAGGAACACGGCCTCGGCGACGCTCGTCGCGCAACCCAGGACCACGGCGCCGCTGGCCTTGACCCTGTCGAGGAGAGATTCGTCGGGAAGGCCGAAGTGGAAGCTGACGACCTCCGGCTTCACCTCTTCGATGACCGAGCAATAGGCCTCGTCGAAGGGGACCCTAAGTGCCGCGGCCTGCGGTTCGGGAATGCCGAACTTCACATAATAGGACCTCAGGACCTTTCGCCACGCGCTGTCGTCCTGAGCTTCCGGCATGGTGAAACAGAAGAAGTTGAGATTGATAGGGCCCGCGACCTGCTCCCTAACGTCCGCAACCTGCTCGCGTACCCGATCCGGTGTGATCATTCCGCACGGGAGCGAGGCGAGCGCTCCGCCGCGAGCAGCCGCGACGCAAAGATCCACTCCGGCGACGTTGGCCATCGGTGCTTGGACGATCGGGTGCTTCGACCCAACCAGGTCAAGAAAGCGGCGGTCGGGCCAGTCTACCATTCGCCGGTGTTGGCCATCGATGCCCAAGGCTCCGCCGGCTCCAACGCGGCGCCTTTCTGAAGAAGCTCGATTGAAATCGCGTCCGGGCTCCTGACGAACGCCATGCGGCCGTCGCGGGGAGGCCGATTGATGGTCACGCCATTCTCCATGAGCCGCGTGCAAGTCTCGTAGATGTTGTCCACCTGGTAAGCGAGATGGCCGAAGTTGCGGCCGCCCGAATATCCGGACTCATCCCAGTTCCAAGTCAGTTCGACCTCCCCGCCATCGTCTCCCGGGACACCGAGGAAGATCAGGCTGAAGCGCCCTTGCTCATTATCCATCCGACGCCGTTCCTCGAGGCCCAAGAGTTGGAAGAATGCAACAGTCGCCTGCGGATCGGAGACCCGGATCATCGAATGCAGGAATTTCATTTCACCTCGCTCATTTCGTCGCTATAAAAGCACGGTTCGTCGCAGCCGTGACCGGCGATCGTGACCGGTGGCTGCACTCAATGCGGACGAACGCAGGGTATCACACAGATGATCCAGAAGCTGCAGGACAGCCGCGCCGTCCTCTTGGGCGCGGTGGCAATTTTCGCGTTTGGACTCACTACCAGCGGCTATGCGCTCGGAGACGGCCTGCGCCGCTCGAAGATGGCGGAGCACAGGTCGGTTACGGTGCGCGGCGTTTCGGAACGCAATGTGACCGCCGATCTCGCGACATGGTCGGTCAGTTTCTCATACCAGGGCACGGACCTGGGATCCGTCCAACAATCCGTGGACCAGCAGGCGCGAGCGACGCGGGCGTTCTTCCAGCGCGCTGGTTTTCGACCCGGGGAAGTCGCTGACACCGGCGTTACGCTCAGCCGCGACCAGCCGAGGGACCGGGACGGCAACCCGGTCGGGCCGCAGAAGCTGACCGTCAGCCGTTCGATCCAGCTGAGGACGAACGACGTGATGAAGGCGCGCGACGCCTACACGCACCAGGCGGAACTGCTCCGCGACGGAGTCGAGCTGTCGAGCAGCAACATCAGCTACACCTTCACGGGGCTAAACAGGCTCAAGCCGGAGATGATCGGAGAGGCCAACAAGAACGCCCGCGAGAGCGCCGAACAGTTCGCTCGGGACAGCGGTGCGGCGGTCGGCAAGATCAAGACCGCCAGCCAAGGCTATTTCTCGGTCGGCGCGCGCGACGGGGAAGACTGCGACGACTGCGGAGCCTCCGGTGGCAGCTCGCCGTTCCAGAAGGTCCGCGTCGTGACGACGATCGATTACGACCTGGGCTGAGCCGGCTTCGGCTGAGTCACCACGGTGGTCGGCGCTGGGAGCATCGCAAGTGCGTCCCGCGCCGACTTGCCCACTGGGCCGTTCGGATCCGCGGCCGCGGCCCGTTGCCAATAGTTACGGGCCTGCGTTTCGTCGCCGGCGAACAGTGCGACATGCCCCGCCTCGAACAGGATGGTGGGGTCGGAGGGAGACAGGCTGAGCGCGCGGCCGATCGAAGCCTGAGCGTTCGCAGCATCGCCTTCGCGAATTGCGAGCGCGGCGGAGAAATACCAGTAAAACGGATCGTCGGGGATGCCGGCGGATGCCTCGTTGAGGCGAGCTCGCGCAGTCTTGAGATCGTTCTGGGCCTCCGCGGCGCGGGCCCGGTCGAGCAATGCTTCACCCCGCTGCTCGGCCTCGAGACCGGGGAGCGCCAGCGCCTTGTCCAGATCGACCGCCGCCTTTCCGGGCTGGCCGGCCGCGATCCACAAATTGCCCGCGGCCGCCCACATGCGGGCCGTCTGCGGATCCTTCGCTGGCGACGCGTTCGCGGCATCTTCGAAGTCTTGCGCCGCTTCATCGGGGTGGCCGCTCTTCTGCGCATCGAGTGCGCGGCACACC
>JBKPJK010000404.1:0-3278 GCA_046730635.1 Pseudomonadota bacterium
CCTCCTCAACTTCGTCGAACTCCTCGCGCATCACCTCGTAAAGGCGGGCGCGGTTGGCGAGGATTTCCAGCAGCTCGCCGATGCTCTTGGCGAGGCCTTCGAGTTCATTGCCGATTTCGTCGCGGCCGAGCGCGGTGAGGCGGTGCAGGCGCAGCTCGAGGATCGCGCGGACCTGGGCCTCGGACAGGCGATAGGTCTTCGCCGCCTTCTGCGGTTCGACCGCTTCAACCAGCGCGATATAGGACCGGATCTCCTCCATCGGCCAGTCGCGATCGAGCAGCTTCTCGCGAGCGATGGCGGGCGAGGCCGAACCGCGGATCAGCTTCACCACTTCGTCGAGATTGGTGACCGCGACGACGAGTCCGAGCAGGATGTGGGCGCGTTCGCGCGCCTTGAGGAGCTCGAACTTCGTGCGCCGCGTGATCACTTCCTCGCGGAAGCGGACAAAGCTTTCGATGATGTCGCGGAGGGTCAGCGTCTCCGGACGGCCGCCGCGGATGGCCAGCATGTTCGCCGGGAAGGACGATTGCGCCGGCGTGTGCCGCCACAGCTGGTTGAGCACGACTTCCGGAGTCGCATCGCGCTTGAGGTCGATGACGATCCGCACGCCTTCGCGGTTGGACTCGTCGCGGATGTCGGAGACGCCTTCTATCCGTTTGTCCTTGGCGGCTTCCGCGATCTTTTCGACGAGGCCGTTCTTGCCGACCTGATACGGAATCTCCGTAAGGACGATCGATCGACGGTCGCCGCGGCCTTCCTCGACATGGTGGCGCGAGCGCAGGAGGATCGACCCGCGTCCCGTCGTATAGGCGCCGCGGATACCGGCTTGGCCGAGGATGAAGCCGCCGGTGGGGAAGTCGGGCCCTTTGACGTGTTCCATCAGGCCTTCGGAGCCGATCGTCGGATCGTCCATGTAGGCACGGCAGGCGGCAAGCACCTCGCCAAGATTGTGCGGCGGGATGTTCGTCGCCATGCCGACCGCGATGCCCCCAGCGCCGTTGACCAGCAGGTTCGGAAAGCGGGCGGGAAGGACCTGGGGCTCGCGCTCCGACGCGTCGTAATTGGGCTGGAAGTCGACCGTGTCGCGGTCGATGTCGCCGAGGAGGAAGTTCGCGACCTTCGCTAGCCGCGCTTCCGTGTAGCGCATCGCCGCGGGTGGATCCGGGTCCATCGATCCGAAATTGCCCTGGCCGTCAATCAGCGGGACGCGCATCGACCAGTCCTGCGTCATTCGCGCGAGGGCGTCGTAGATCGCGCTGTCGCCGTGCGGGTGATACTTACCCATGACGTCGCCGACGATGCGGCTCGATTTGCGGTACGGGCGCCCGGCGACGTAGCCGGCTTCCTGGCATGCGTAGAGAATCCGGCGATGGACCGGCTTCAGGCCGTCGCGCACGTCGGGCAGCGCGCGGCTCACGATCACGCTCATTGCGTAATCGAGGTAAGAGGTCTTCATCTCGTCGACGATCGAGATCGGGGCGATGTCGTGATCGCCGCCCGAGGGCGGGCCGGGAGTGTCGTTGCGGTCGTCGACCGGCGGCTGAGTGGCCAAGAAAAATCCTGTCGCTTAAGGGTGCACGCGAGGGATGCGAGCAAATGCCGCCCCCCTCGATTTCCTACCTAGTGCATTTTCCGCCGAATGCCACCCCGCGCGCGTACGCGCGCGCGAACCGGTCGGCTAACTCGGCGTTTTGAAAGTCACGGGTTTCTCTTTATAAACCAATGGGTTCAACGCATGTTCAGGGGTCCGGCGACATGCCGCTTCCACTTACAACGCTGGCGGTCTAATCCGCCGCGGTCGATTTAGCACCGGCTCCAGAGTCTTTTGGGTCGCCGGCAGCAGGGAGAAGCCAGCCATGAAACTCATCACCAGCACCTCAATCGTGCTCCTCGCCGGCATTTCGGCTCCGGTGGCCGCTCAAATGTACGGAGCGCCGCCGCCCCAACAGCAGCAGCAGACGGCGGCGCAGCCGGGCCAGAGCGCGGAGCAGGCGAAGCAACCGCAGATCAAGCTGTCGGGCAAGGCGCAGAAGGCGATCATCGACCTGCAGACAGCCGTGAAGGCCAACGACGTTGCGAATATTCCGGCCAAGGTGCAGGCCGCGCAGGCGGTCGCGCAGAGCAAGGATGATCGCTACGCGATCGCGCAGCTCCAGCTTCAAGCCGCGGTTGCCGCAAAGAACGATGCGGCCGAGGCGCAGGCCATCGATGCGATCGCCGCGTCCGGCTACCTGCCGGGCGACAAGGTCGCGAGCCTCTACAACGCGCTTGGAGTGCAGTTTTACAACGCCAAGCAGTACGACCTTGCTGCAAGCACGTTCCAGAAAGCAGTAGCCCTCAACCCGCAGGACCCCGAAGGCCAGAAACTGTATGCCGAAGCTCTAAATTCGCAGGGCAAGCATGCCGAAGCCGCGGCAGCGCTGCAAAAAGTCATCGCGATGAGCTCCACCGGCGGCCGCAAGGCCGACGAAGCGCTCTACAAGCGGGCTCTTTCCATGGCCTATGGCGCGAAATCGCCCAATGCGATCGACCTTGGGCGCGAATGGGCGGCAGCATATCCGACGCCGGACAGCTGGCACAATGCGCTGGCGGTCTATCGCAACATGGGCAATCCGGATCCGTCGAGCGCGCTCGACATCATGCGGCTTGCACGTGCCACCAAGTCCATGGAAGGCACCGCAGACTACAACATCTACGCTGCGGAGACGATCAACGCGGCGAACTGGGGTGAAGCCCGGGCCATGATCGCCGAGGGGCTCGCCTCCGGCAAGATCAAGGCCAGCGATCCGGTGATCGCGGATATCCAGAAGGCCCTCTCCGGCAAGGCGTCGCCCACTGCGGCCGAACTCTCCAGTCGTGAAGCCGGCGCCAAGGTGGCCACCGCTTACATGCGTATCGGCGACGCTTATTACGGGGCAGGCAATTACGCGAAAGCTGCCGAAATGTACCGTCAGGCCGCCGAGAAGGGCGGCGATGCGAATGTTGCCAACCTTCGTCTCGGCGAAGCGCTCGCGATGGCGGGCGACAAGGCGGGCGCTACGGCGGCGTTGAGCAAGGTCGGCGGATCGTTGTCGCAGATCGCGAAATTCTGGGCGGTCTACGCGAACCGCGCGGGCTGACCGCGATCGCAGGCGAAGCAGGGGGCGCCGGCACGGAGTCCGGCGCCCTCTTTCTTTGTCCCGTTTCGGGATGGTTAAAGAGGTCCGCCTTAGCGCAGAGTAAACACGCGCGTAGAGCCTATGGTCAGTGCGTCCGGAAGGATTTGACTAGAGGTGCGT
>JBKPJK010000405.1:0-1070 GCA_046730635.1 Pseudomonadota bacterium
GACAGGCCAGGGCGCGGCCTTCATCATCGCGCGAGGCAACCTGCGGGTTTCAGCATGCGCTATCCTTGCCGCAACTTCACGCAATTTGAAACCGTCTCGAGATGCTGGCCGAAGGACCGATGATCGACGCGCATCGCGTGACGCTCTGTGCGCCGGACGATTTCGACGGGTGGCGCGAGGCGGCTCGCGACCTTGCGGAAGCCGGCGTTCCAGCGAGTGCGGTCGTCTGGCAGGTGGCTGGCGGCGAGCCCGACCTGTTCGGCACCGACGTTAACCCCTCTCCGGCCGCCAGCTTCCCGGTACCGAGAGCCTTCGTCGACCTAGCGCGCGACGTGGTCTGTCACTCGAATCCCGAGCGTTTTGCCATGTTGTACGCGATGCTGCTCCGGCTGAAGTCCGATCGCCACGCAGTGGGGGACGAAGCCGACCCGCTGGTCCGGCGCGTGCAGGATTTCGCCAAGGGCGTGCGCCGCGATATCCACAAGATGAATGCCTTCGTTCGCTTCCGCGAGTTCGGCGGCCGTTACGTCGCCTTCTTCGAGCCCGAGCATCATATCGTTCGCCGGGCGGCCAGCTTCTTTGTCGACCGCTTCGCCAACATGCGCTGGTCGATCCTCACTCCCGAGCTTTCGATCCACTGGGACGGGGAAAGGTTGAGCGAAGGTCCCGGCGCCACTCGCGAAGATGCGCCGTCCGGCGATCCGCTCGAGGAAACGTGGCGCACCTATTACGCATCCATCTTCAATCCCGCGCGGCTCAAGGTCGGGGCAATGATGAAGGAGATGCCGAAGAAATATTGGCGCAACATGCCGGAGACTTCGCTCGTTCAGCCTCTGATCGCCGAGGCGCGAAATCGGGAGCTGCAGATGATCGACGCGTCTGTCGTCAAGGAAGGGCTGAAGCACGCGCTGGAAGCCGAGCGGCGGATGGAGCCCGGCGGCAACTTGCGGGCCTCATGGGAAGCGCTGCTCAAGGACGCGCGCAATTACACCCGCTGCGAGCTCTACAAGCATGCGACCCAGACCGTGTTCGGCGAGGGACCGCTCGACGCGAGCATCATGTTCGTCGGC
>JBKPJK010000406.1:0-4229 GCA_046730635.1 Pseudomonadota bacterium
CGCGCTGGAGAGTCTTGTTGATCTTCTTGGCCAATTCAGGGCCGGAATTCGCAGGATAGAGCGACTGATCGGGGTACATCGATCCGCTGACGTTCGAGTCGGCCGCAACCTGCCAGCCGGACAGATAAATGGCCTTGAGCCCGGCCCGCACCATTTGCATCGCCTGGTTGCCCGACAGCGCGCCGAGCGCGCGGACGGGTTCGTCCTGCTTGAGCAAATCCCACAGCTTCAGCGCTCCATGACGCGCCAGCGTATATTCGATCGGCACAGAGCCGCGCAGGCGGAGGACTTCCTCGACGCTGTAGGGCCGTTCGATACCGTCGAACCGCCCTTGAGGACCCGCCACGACCAATCCGAAATCATTCATTGTTCGAATTCCCCTTTTTCAGAGTCGGAGGAGAACTCATCGGCGCGGTGAAAGTCGCACTGAAAAGTGCTTACGTGTCGGTAACAGACTTGTGATTTTGTAAACTTTGTGACAGCTTCACAGATGATGCTTCACCGGAAGCTCTTCCTGGGGGCGCGGCTGAAGAGGCTGCGGCGCGAACGCGGGCTCAATCAGAGCCAGATGGCGGACGAGCTCGGCATCTCGGCTTCTTATCTCAACCATCTCGAGCGCAACCAGCGGCCCGTAACGGCCGGCATCCTGCTTCGCCTCGCCGAGGGCTTCGACATCGACGTGAAGGCCTTTGCGTCGGAAGGCGGAGACAGCGGCGGTGCCACCCAGCTGGCGGAGATCTTCACCGATCCCATGCTCGCGGACCTGGGCGTCAGCCGGTACGAGCTGATCGAGCTGGCCGATAATGCGCCTTCCGTCGCTGAGGGCATTGCTCGCCTGTACACGGCCGTGCGCGAGGTCCACCGGCGCCCGGACGGCGAGGAGCGGCGCGCGGATCCGCGGTCCGTGATCACGCCGGAGACTTGGGTGCGGGACTACATCCAGGCCCAGCGGAACCATTATCCGGAGCTGGAGGACGCGTCCGAGACATTGGGCGGGGCTCTCAATCATCCGCTCTCGGTCGCCGAACCGTTACGGCAGCGCCTCAAGGAAGCTTGGGGCGTGGAAGTTCGCGTGGTCGGGCCCGAAATTCTCGAGGACGCGAGCCAGAGTTACGATCCCCACCGGCGAGTGCTGCAGCTGTCTTCGCTGCTCCGGCCCGAAAACCGTCAGTTCGGAATCGCCTACCAGCTCGCATTGCTCGAATTCGCGCCAATCATCGCGAACATGCTGGAGGCGGCGCGACCGCCGGACCCGGGCAGCCGTCGGCTGCTGCACATGAGCTTTGCCAATTATGCGGCCGGCGCGATCATCATGCCCTACGGCAAGTTCCTTCGCGCGGCCGAAGACTATCGCTACGCGATCGACCGGCTTTGCGCTCAGTTCGGATCGAACGTGGAGCAGGTTGCGCATCGGCTGACGACGCTGGGGCGGTCTGGTGAGAAGGGCGTGCCCTTCTTCATGCTGCGCGTCGATCCGGCGGGCAACATCTCGAAACGCTACGCCGGCGAAAGCTTCCCCTTTTCACATTTCGGAGGAACCTGTCCGCGCTGGCACTTGCACACGGCCTTCCAGACGCCGGGGCAGACTATTCGCCAGCTCATCGAGACGCCCGACGGGCAGCGCTTCTTCACGATCAGCCGAACGATCGAGCGTCCGATCCGGCCGGACCTTCGCGACGACGCCCTGCTGGCGATCGGGCTCGGTTGTGACGTGAAGCATGCGGGGCGCATCGCTTATGCGGACGGCCTCGATCTCGTGAACACTCCGGCGACTCCCGTCGGGCCGGCCTGCTCGATCTGTCCGCGCCTCCAATGCGCGTATCGCGCCACGCCGCCTGCCGGGCGCATGCTTGCAGTCGAGGAAAACCGGAAGTCCATTTCGCCCTACCCATTCGTACCGAGCTAGGGCGCGACGGGCTCTCTCTCCAGCGCCGCGCGATCCCATTTCGCGAGGTTGGCTCCGGCTTCGTAGGCGGACTGCAGAAACTCGCCGAGCATCCGAGGCGGATCGTCGGACGCCCGGACCTCCGCATAAGGCAGCACATATTCGCCGTAAGTTTCATCGTACCGGCCGTGCGCGACGCGCGCCGTCTTATAACCGTCCGGTTCTGGATAGATGTAGGTGTAGAAGAAGGGTTCCTCGGGTGTGACTCCGCCGGCCCAGAAACCGCCGCTGGTCACTTCATGGCTATATGCCTCACGAGTGATGCGGTCCGGCAGGCCCGGCATTCCTCCGGGATGCGGTGGCGCCGCCTTCCCCGAGAATTTGCTCACCACGAGATCGAAGGCGCCCCACCACAGCTGCACCGGGCTGGCCTTCCCGATGAACCCGGCGCGGAAGCGACCGAATATCGGAAGCATGGCCGCAAAGGCCTCCCGGACGCGCGACGCCGAATCACGATTGTAATTTCGGTGGGCATGATCGTCGGCGAATGGGACGGCGTCCGGAATCTCGCTGGGCATGCCGTTGAAGCTGGTCGGCAATCCGTGGCGGTCGAGAATGGCGACCAACCGATGATGGAGGGCCGCGATGCTCCCGGCGTTGAGCGGAACCTCCTCGCGCGATTCATCGCTGACCCACAGCACCATAGCGTGCCGGCACAGGTCGAGCGTCAGCGTGAAGGTGCGCCCGTCGCCTGCCGCGGTCGGAAGCGTCGAGAAGCCGCGGGCGTTGGGCTGGAGGGCGACGTGCCAGCCATGGTTCATCCAGGGCGCGTGCGCGACGCGGATCTTTCCGAGCATCTGGGCCGCGAGATGGAGGATCGACAGGGTTTCATGGTCGCGCTCGACGCTCAGCTCCGGCCAGTCACTCATCGGCAACGGCCTTAGCACGCCTTTGCATTTTGCGCTGCAGCGCGGCTAAGGCCCAGCGCATGCCCGACCCGTTGCTCGACCGCATTGCCGCAGCTGAAAGCCTCCACGACCTCGATGCCGTGCGGGTGTCCTTGCTTGGCAAGTCGGGCGAGATCACGGCGAAACTCAAGTCGCTCGGGTCGATGGATCCCGACATGCGAACAGCCGAGGCGCCGAAGATCCATGCTTTGCGCGAGCGAGTCACGACCGCGATCGCCGAGCGTAAGGCATCGCTCGAAAATGCGGAACTGGAGCGGAAGCTCGCGACCGAGAAGATCGACCTCTCGCTGCCGGCGCCCGAGATCGTAACCGGCACCGTTCATCCGGTGAGCCAGGTGATGGACGAACTGGCAGAGATCTTCGCCGACCTCGGCTTCTCCGTCGCCGAGGGGCCGGAGATCGAGAGCCAGTGGTACAATTTCACCGCGCTCAACATGGGCGAAACCCACCCGGCGCGGGCGATGATGGACACGTTCTACGTCCAGCCGCGCACGCCGGACGAGGAACCGCGGGTGCTCCGGACCCATACCTCGCCGGTCCAGATTCGGACCATGGAAGCGAACCCGCCGCCTCTGCGCGTGATCGCACCCGGCCGGGTCTACCGTTCCGATAGCGATGCGACCCACACTCCGATGTTCCACCAGGTGGAAGGTCTGGTGATCGACCGCGCCATCACGCTCGGCCACCTCAAATGGACGCTCGAGACCTTCCTGAAGGCTTTCTTCGAGCGCGACGACATCGCTCTTCGCATGCGCCCTTCCTACTTCCCCTTCACGGAGCCTTCGGCCGAAGTCGATGTCGGCTGGTCGATCGAGAAAGGCCGGCGCGTGGTCGGAGGCCAGGAAGGCTGGATGGAAGTGCTCGGATCCGGAATGGTCCATCCGCGGGTCATCGCCAATTGCGGGCTCGACCCGAACGAGTGGCAGGGCTTTGCGTTCGGCTGCGGGATCGATCGCCTGGCGATGCTCAAATACGGGATGGACGACCTCCGCGCCTTCTTCGACGGCGATATTCGCTGGCTCAAGCATTACGGCTTTCGGGCGCTCGACGTGCCGACGCTCTCAGGCGGGGTCGGCGCATGAAGTTCTCGCTCGAATGGCTGAAGCAGCATCTCGATACGGATGCATCGGCCGACGCGATCGCAGAGAAGCTCACCGCGATCGGCCTGGAGGTGGAGGACCTCTCCAACCCGGCCGAGGCCCTCGCGCCATTTCGCGTCGCGAAAGTGCTGGCGGCGGAGAAGCATCCTCAGGCCGACAAATTGCAGGTCCTGACCGTCGATGCTGGCACCGGTGAAACGATCCAGGTGGTTTGCGGTGCTCCGAATGCCCGCGCCGGGATGCTGGGTGTGTTCGGGCCCCCCGGAACCTATATTC
>JBKPJK010000407.1:0-1709 GCA_046730635.1 Pseudomonadota bacterium
GTTTTGTACCACTCAATCGAGAGAAGGCGGTCGGCACCGATGTCGACCCGGTAAGGCTGGAGATCTTCAACAACCTCTTCATGGCCATTGCCGAGGAGATGGGGGTTGCGCTCCAGGCAACCGCGACGAGCGTCAACATCAAGGAGCGGCTCGATTTTTCGTGCGCGATCTTCGACTCCGAAGGTTCTCTGATCGCCAATGCACCGCACATTCCGGTGCACCTGGGATCGATGGGCGAGAGCATCCGGCGGATTATCGATACGCGCGGATCGGCGAAGGATGGGCGGGGGATCCGTCACGGCGACGCCTATGTGCTGAACGACCCTTACCGCGGCGGAACGCACCTGCCCGACATCACCGTGATCGTGCCGGTCTTCTATGGCGAAGAGCCCGATCCGTCGGCTTTCGTAGCGGCGCGGGGGCACCACGCCGACATCGGCGGGATCGCTCCGGGATCGATGCCCCCTGAGAGCCGAACGATCCACGATGAAGGCGTGCTGATCGACAATGTGCTGCTCGTCGACGAGGGCCATTTCCGAGAAGTTGAGATGCGCGACCTGCTTGCGTCGGGGGACTGGCCCGCGCGCAACGCGGACCGCAACATCTCCGATCTAAAGGCGCAGCTCGCCGCATGCGTGCGCGGTGCGGAGGTGCTGACTCAAACCGCGCGCGAATATAGTGCCGACGTGGTGGCCGCTTACATGGGGCACGTGTTGGCCAATGCCGAGGAATCGGTCCGACGGCTGCTCGACCGGCTCGAAGACGGCGCGTTCGATTACGAGATGGACAATGGAGCGCACGTCCGCGTCAGGATAGCCATCGACAAGGCGGCGCGATCGGCGACCTTCGATTTCACCGGTACGAGCGACCAGCTGCCGGACAATTTCAACGCCCCATTCTCGATCGTTCGAGCTGCATCGCTTTATGTCGTGCGGACGCTGATCGACGACGCGATCCCGATGAATGACGGCTGCCTGAGGCCGATCCAGCTTGTCGTACCGGAAGGATCGATGCTCAATCCACGCTACCCGGCTGCGGTCGTCGCCGGGAATGTCGAGACGAGCCAGGTAGTCACCGATGCCCTGTTCGCAGCGACCGGGCGGCTGGCGCCCTCGCAGGGTACGATGAACAACTTCACGTTCGGGAGCGAGCGGCACCAATATTACGAGACGATCGCCGGGGGTTCGGGCGCGGGGCCGGATCACGACGGAACGAGCGCAGTTCAGACGCATATGACGAACAGCCGGCTAACCGATCCCGAAATTCTCGAGGCGCGGCTTCCGGTTCGCCTCGAGCAGTTCGCTATCCGCCGCGGATCAGGCGGGCCGGGAGAGCATCGTGGCGGGGACGGCGTCGTGCGCGAGGTGACGTTCCTCGAGCCGATGCGCGCGAACATCCTCGCCAATCGTAGGCGGGTGCCGCCGCGCGGGATCGAGGGCGGGGCGGATGGCCAGGCCGGGCGGAACTGGGTGGTGCGAACCGACGGCTCGGTCGAGATGCTGACGGCGACCGCCTCGGCCGATGTGGACGCGGGCGACCGGTTCGTTATCGAGACGCCGGGCGGCGGCGGTTATGGGAGAGCGGGCGAGTGATCGACTACTGGCCGCTCCTCGGCATCGCTTTGGTCGTTGTCGGGTTCGCGCTTCGGTTCAATCCATTGCTGGTCGTCGCCGTCGCCGGAATCGTCACCGGCCTGCTCGGGCACATGT
>JBKPJK010000408.1:0-1342 GCA_046730635.1 Pseudomonadota bacterium
CGCAATTGCGGAAGACGGAACATGTCGATGAGCATCAGGATCGCCACGATCCCGCCGAACAGAAGCCCGGCCGCCAACAGCCAGCTCGAAAAGTTCAGCCAGATGAGATTCCCTCCACTGCGATCGTAAGCGATGTCGGTGATCAGCGCTCCTATGAAACAGACGATGGGGACCGGGAGCAGGACCGCGGCGAGCGGGTGAGGCGCGACGCCTGCTCGATGAACGGACCTTTCGTCAGTGGTCTCAGGCATTGGGAGTCCTTCCGCCGCCAATGACGCGAAAAGTGGTGCGTTGTTCCGCCGACATTGCCCGATGCGCCGACAGATTTTAGGCGCTTCGCCATGACCGCGAACAAGCCCGGCGATCCGCTCACCCTCAATCGGCTCTACGGCCGTTCGAGCGGCCACAAGCTGCGCAAGGGTCAGCAGGAGCTCGTCGAAAGGCTCCTCCCGCAGATCGAAGTTCCGGCCGACGGTGAGATCAGTGCGCAGGCGCTCTACGGGGAGGCTCGTCCGCTGCACTTCGAAATCGGCTTCGGCTCCGGAGAGCATCTCGCCGACCGGGCGGACATGCTGCCGGATCACGGCTTCATTGGCGCCGAGCCTTTCCTCAACGGCGTCGCCACCGCGCTCGGACATATTCGCGACCGGCACCTGACGAACGTCCGGCTTTGGCGCGGGGACGCCCTCGAAGTGCTACGGCGGGTGCCGGACGGGGCTCTAAGCTTCCTCTACCTGCTGCATCCGGATCCCTGGCCGAAGGCGCGGCACGCGAAACGGCGAATGGTCAACGACGGCCCGGTCCAGCTCTTCGCGTCCAAGCTCAAATCAGGCGGAGAGTTTCGCCTCGCGACGGACGATCCCACCTATCTCGCCTGGGCGCTGATGATCATGCAGCGCCACACCGCCGAGTTCGGCTGGCTCGCGGAACGGCCGAAGGATTTTCTTGAGCCCTCGGGCGGCTGGATTGAGACGCGCTACGGCGCCAAGTCACGCCGCGAGGGCCGGAGACCCTATTATTTGCGTTATCAACGCGTCTGAGTTGGCGTCAGCCGGAGAAGCCGCGCTGACGCGCCGTCTTCGAGTAGATAAACCTCGCCCTTCGGCCCTTGGTCGACGGCGCGGATGCGCTTGCCCATGCCCCACTCGTCGGCCTTGCTCGCCTGATCGCCGCGGATTCGGACATGAATAAGCGCCTGCCCAGACAGGGCCGGAATCAACGCATCGTCCTTCCACTGCGGAAATAGTTCGCCGGTGTAGATCAGCAGGTCCGAAGGAGAGACGGACGGATTCCAGAAGACCTTCGGCGCCTCGAAGCCGTCGCCCGGTCGATGGTCCGGGAT
>JBKPJK010000409.1:0-16539 GCA_046730635.1 Pseudomonadota bacterium
GCTCGTACGGCCGAACAATTGCCAGGACTTCCTGCACCGCCAAATCAACCAGTCTCTTGCCGCACTTCCTCGCAAGGATTTCGATTATGTCTGGTTGGTCGACGTTCCACCCTACGACCCGTCGCTGGTGGGCGACCTGCCGGTTGTCTGGCGAGGGCCCGGTTCAGTCCTTTTCCGCTTGCACTGAAGCGACGGCATAGAGCGACAGGCCGGGCGGCAGCGGCACTCGACCGATGAGGTGGCGCTCGGCTGCAAAGGTCCGCTCCAGGGCCTTGTTCAGAGGCGGGGACGGAAGCGCGACGTCGATATCTTCCCTGCCACGCGCCTTCGACGCCAGACGCTCGGCGATCGCGGCGGGAAAAAGCAGGCTGTTGAAGTAGCCGATCGACTCAAGCCGCATCGGAGAGTGTTCAATCAAACGTCTGAGCGAACGCTTCGAATAACGCCGCTTGTGGTGGTTCACGACATCGTGAGCCGACCACATCCACGCATGCGCGGGAACCGTCATGATGAACTTGCCGCCGCGCTTCAGCTTGGCGGCGATCGAGCGGACGCCGGCTTGGTCGTCATCGATATGCTCGATCACGTCGAACGCGCCGATCAAGTCGTAGCTCTTGTCGCCGACCCCGACGAGTTCCGGCAATGGGGAGGTCATGATCTTTCGGCCGAGCCGCTTCTCGGCAAAACGGCGCACGTCCTCGTCGAGCTCGAGCGCATCGACGTGCCCGAAAGCCGAGAGCATCGCAAAATTGTGGCCTGTGCCGCAGCCGATCTCGAGGATTCGCGCACCCTTCGGAGGGCAAGCAACGCGGCGGATCAACGCCTCGAGAACCTCACGACGCGCACGGTACCACCAATGCCGCTCGTCGAGCTCGGCCATCTGATCGTAGACGATACGTTCCATCAGCGGAAAACCAGCTGGCGGTTGAGCAGGAACGTGGCGAGCGGCGTGACGAAAATCGCAGGGATCAGCGGCCACCAGGTGGGGCCGTGAACCAGCGGTCCAGTCAGCACCCAGGTGAAGATCTCATTCATCAGAAAACCCGATCCTTGGACGAGGAGGAACTTGGCCTTCAGGCGGTTGTCCTCGCGGCGGCCGTGTCCGCGAAAGCTCCAACGGCTGTGAAGCACGAAGCCGATGCTCGCCGAAACGAGAAAGGCGATGATCACCGCCAGCACCGGCGCCATGATGAAGGTCGCCAGGTACCAGTAGATCGCCGAATAGACGCCGGCGAGCGAGAAACCGACGATGGCGAACCGGACAAGCTGGCCGAATGCGTCATTACTTAGGTTTAATCTGGTCGCCATGCCCGCGTTGCTTGCCGTTTAGACTTCAGCGGCTAGAGCGCGAAACATGCTGGTGCGCAAGGAGCAGACGCTGGAAGAGCGCGCGTTCGACCTCATCGAAGGCCGCTGGAAGATCATCGTCGTGGTGGCGTGGCTCGCATTCTGCGCCTGGTACCTCTGGGACAACTACAATGCCGTGCGCTTTTTCCAGCTCGGCGATACCGACGATAATATGCGGATGATGCAGGTCCGCGGCCTGCTTCACGGCCAGGGCTGGTACGACCTGCGGCAGCATCGCCTCAGTCCTCCGATCGGTGCCAACATCCATTGGTCGCGGCTCGTGGACCTGCCCATCGCCGGATTGATCATCGGGCTTCGGCCTTTCCTTGGAGGTCCGTCGGCGGAGCGCTGGGCCGTCGGCATCGCGCCGCTGCTTCCCTATCTTCTACTCCTCTTTTCCCTCGCGCTCACATCTCGCCGGCTGATCCATCCCCGGGCATATCCGCTCGCGTTCCTCGCCTTGATGTTCGCCGGCTCTACGAACGGCATGTTCATGCCGGAGCGGATCGACCATCACGGCTGGCAGCTCGCTTTGCTGGCCCTCAGCGTATCCGCGATCGCCGATCCAAAGCGCCTCCGCGGCGGCGTAACCCTCGGCATATCGTCGGCGCTTTCGCTCGCGATCGGCCTCGAGATGATCATTTATCTCGCACTCCTTGGAACTGCGGCGGTGCTGTTTTGGGTTCAGGATGCGGAAGAGAAAGACCGCCTGAAGGGCTATGCTCTGTCGTTGGGAGGAACGACCGGCTTCAGCTTCCTGCTCTTCGCGTCGTACGACAATCGGGCTCCGGTCTGCGACGCCCTGTCGCCGGTATGGCTCTCGGATGCTCTGCTGGCAGGTGCGCTGATGTACGGTCTTGCCGCTCTCTCCCCCGGAGACTGGCGCAGGCGCCTCGGCCTCGCGTTAGTTGCGGGCGCCGCCATCGCAGGATTCCACGCGCTCGCCTGGCCACATTGCCTACAACGGCTCGAAGGCATCTCGCCCGAGGCGGAGCGTCTGTGGCTGAGCTACGTGAAGGAAGCGCGGCCGGTCTATCGCCACGGATGGCGCATCGCGACGCTGATCGTTGCATTGCCGATCACCGGATTGGTCGGCTGGGGCGCACTGGCGTGGGTGAAGCGCCGGGACTCGGAGCTGTTGAGACGGATCCTGGGCGCCGCCGCGCCGGCCCTGGCTGCCAGCTTGCTGCTGCTCTGGCAGACTCGCACCGGCCCCGCAGCGCAAATGTTGACGCTCGTCGGTTGCACCGCTCTGACCTGGCTTCTGATCGAGCTCGTCTGGAATGCGAATTGGGCCAACGTCCAGATCGGCAGGTTCTCACCGAAGACCGTGGTGACGGCGCTTGCCGCTGTCATCGGGCTCGGAGCAGCCGTCCCGCTCGTGCTCGGCTTCATCCCGCAGCCCAAGCCATCGAAATATGAAGCGGCCATCGGCCGCGCAAACGCGAGATGCGGATCCTTGTGGGGCATGCGGCCCGTTGCGCTGCAGCCCAAGGGCGTGGTCTTCACATTCGTCGACCTGGGCCCGCGGCTGATCACCGTCACCCATCATGACGCGATCATCGGCCCCTATCACCGCAACGGTCAGCAAATCGTCGACGTGATGAGCGCGTTTCGAGGGGATGTCGAGCAGGCGCACCGACTGATCGCCAAATATCATTCCGACTACGTTCTGACCTGCCCGAATAGCTCCACCACGACGATCTTCATGTCGGAGACCCCGAAGGGCTTTTACGGACAATTGGAAGCGGGTCGGGTACCGAACTGGCTGCAAGCGGTCGATCTGGGCAAGGACTCGCCGTTCAAGATGTGGAGAGTCGTCGGCTAGTCAGGCGAGGACGTGCGGGAAGCTTTGCTTCAGCCCGTCGATGACGAATTGCGCGGCAAGAGCGGCGAGGATCACGCCAAGAATCCGCGTGATCACCGCTTCGACTTTGTCGCCGATGAGCCGCATGATCGGCCCGGCAGCCAACAGAGTCGCCGTCATTATGAGCATCACCGCCGTGATCGCCGCGAGCACGACCGCGACGTGGGCAGGCGTCTCGGCTCGGGAAACCCACAGCATCGCACTGGCGATCGACCCGGGGCCGGTGATCATCGGCATCGCCATCGGGAAGACGCTGATGTCCTCGGCCTCGGGCGTCCCCTCAATCTCCTCGGCGCGCTTTTCCCGTCGCTCGGTTCGCCGCTCGAACACCATGTCGATGGCAATGAAGAAGAGCATGATGCCGCCCGCGATACGGAAGCTGGCAAGGCTGATCCCCAGCCAGTGGAGCAACGGCCGGCCAAGCAGGGCGAAGAACATCAGGATCGCCCAGGCGATGACCGAGGAGCGAATCGCCATGGCCCTGCGGTGAGCGGCCGTCGTCCCCTTGGTCAGGCTGGCGAAGATCGGCGCGCACCCGGGAGGATCGATGATCACCAGGAAGGTGATCAGCGCAGAACCGAACAGCTCGATCATTGACCCTTCGGCTGCGGGATATCGTTGTAGACAACCTGGTCGTAGCGGCGCCCGTCCCACAGATACGCACGAAAGATTCGTCCACCCTTTGCGTCGACCTTCCACTCCCAGCCGAGTGTCTTGTCGGCCGATTGACCGCGGCCATTGTCTTCGGGCGTAGTCCGGGCCTCTTTCGCGGTCAGAGGCGGCGGTGCGCTGACCGGCGCGCCGGGCGCCGGGGTTTGGCAGGAGGCGTGATGAACGGCGGGCAAGCTGTTGCGTGGTGGGCCCGCAAGCGGTCCGCCGCCGTCATAGGCCCAACGCCAATTGTCCTTGTCCTTTTGCCAGACGGTCGTGAAGTAACCGCCGGGCGCGCCCGTCGCCTTGAACCATGGCCCGGTGTTCACGGCGGTACGTCCGTCGCATGAAACGAAGCTGTGCGCTGGCCGCCAGGTGATGGCCTTCGGCGGATCCGTCTTGTCCTTGAGGAAGTCGCGCGCCCACACCGCCTGGGGGTTGAACGTGACGGCGTCCTTGTCCGCCCATTTACGAAACGCGGTCCATTGTCCGATGCGCTGCGCGTCGCGAGCGAACGCGAATTCGGCGTCGACGGCAGTCGGCACGGATGCGGCGAATACGAGTATGGCGATCATAAGCCCTCCGGATCTGCAAGCCCGGCGCGACGATAAGCCGCAACGACCGTGTTGCGAAGAAGGCAGGCGATCGTCATCGGTCCCACGCCGCCCGGTACAGGAGTGATGGCGCCGGCGATCTCGACCGCCTCATCGAATGCGACGTCGCCGACCAGGCGCGATTTGCCCTCTTCGGTCGGGATCCGGTTGATGCCGACGTCGATGACCGTGGCTCCCGGCTTGATCCAATCGCCGCGCACCATCTCCGGCTTGCCGACGGCGGCGACGACGATGTCGGCACTCCTCACCACGTCCGGCAGGTCCCGGGTCTTGGAATGGGCGATAGTCACGGTCGCACTTTCCGCGAGCAGGAGCTGAGCCATCGGCTTTCCGACGATGTTCGAACGGCCGATGACGACGGCGTTGAGACCGCCGACAGTGCCAAGCTGATGGTTCAGCAGATAGAGGCAACCATAAGGCGTGCACGGCACCAAGGCCGGCAAGCCGGTCGCAAGCCGGCCGGCGTTGACAGGATGAAACCCATCGACGTCTTTCGACGGGTCGATCGTCTCGATCACCCGGTCGGCGCGGGCGTGGCCCGGGAGCGGAAGTTGGACCAAGATGCCGTCGACCCGCTCGTCGCCATTGAGATCACTGACGAGTTGCAGGAGCTCCGCCTCGGTCGTGGTGTCGGGCAAGTTGTGCGCAAAACTCGCCATTCCGGCCTCTGCCGTCGCCCGGTTCTTCGAGCGGACATAGACCCCGCTCGCGGGATCCTCGCCGACGAGAACCGTCGCCAGACCCGGCGGCCGTCCGATCCGCCGCTCGAACTCGGCGACATGCGATGCGGCGGCTTCGCGGACGGTCGTGGCGACCGCCTTTCCGTCGATCAGCGTCGCCGTCATAGACCGCCGTAATATTGGACGACGACGCCGTGCAGCAGCTTCTGAAGGACCTGGATCAGGATCAGCACGACCAGCGGCGAGAAATCGATCCCGCCGAAGTCGGGAAGCAGCCGCCGGATCGGGCGATAGAGCGGAGCAGTCAGCCGGTCGAGCGCGACGATGAAAGCCCGAACCCCGCCTGAGTGCGCATTCAGCACGTTGAACGCGAGCAGCCAGCTGAGAATCACCTGGATGATGATGATCCAGGTCAGGATGCTGAGTAGCAGCTGCGCGATATCTACGAGGGCGAGTAACATGCTCGGCGCTTAGCCGTGCGGTCGTTAGGGCGCAAACCTCTCCGGCTCGGCAACCGCCAGGATTTCGGCAAAGTCCCCGTCTGCGTCCGACCATTCGGCGAGCGGCGTCCATCCGCCTGCAAGCAGCAGCACGCGTCCGCCCCGAGCGCCGTACTTGTGGCTGTTCTCGGTGTGGATCGACGAGCCTCTGGCGAAGTGGAAGCGCCGGCCGGCGATGCTGAACTCGACGTCGCGCACCGCCACCAGATGCATTTCGATCCGCGATAGAATGTCGTTCCAGCGCGCCTCGTGCCGGAAGGCGTCGACCGGAATGTCTCCGTCCAGCTCCCGGTTGATGCGAGTGAGCAGGTTGAGGTTGAACTCGGCGGTGACACCTTGGGGATCGTCGTAGGCGGCGATCAGTCGGTCGACCGGTTTCACGCGATCCATCCCGATCAGCAGCTGCGCTCCTGGCCCCAGCAAAGCACGGAACTGGCGGAGCAGGTCGGTCGCACTCCAGGGGACGAAATTACCGATCGTCGACCCAGGGAAGAAGCCGAGCTTCGGAAGATTGTCGATCCCACCGGGAAGCGCGAACGGTCGGGCGAAGTCCGCGACGACGGGCATGACCTCGATCGACGGGAAACGCTGCTGCAGCTCGGCCGCGCTTTGTTCTAGATAGTCTCCCGAGATATCGACCGGGACGTAGGCGGCCGGCGCAATGGCTTCGAGCAGGATAGGGGTCTTGGTCTGCGACCCGGCCCCGAACTCGACGACCACGGAACCTTTCGGCACACGCGCCGCAACCTCCGGCATGATCTCATGGAAGATCGCCGTCTCGGTGCGCGTCGGATAATAAGTCGGCAGGCGCGTGATGTCGTCGAACAGCTCGGACCCTCGCAAGTCGTAAAGCCAACGCGCCGGGATCGCGGGGACCGGAGCGGACAGACCTGCGAGCACGTCGTCGCGAAAGGCGACGGTCTGGGGATCAAGCGTCTTGAGCAAGGCGAACCCCCGTATATTGCCAGCGCGCCGCCGGTGGGAAGAAGTTGCGATAGGATGGTCGGCTGTGTCCGCGCGGAGTCGCGCAGCTTGCCCCCTTCAGCACGAACTGCCCGCACATGAACTTGCCGTTATACTCGCCGACTGCGCCGGCGGCCGGCGAAAAGCCCGGATAGGAAGCGAAGGCGCTTTGCGTCCACTCCCAGACGTCCCCGAACATGCCGCCGCCCGGGCGAGGGATAACTGCGCCTGCGTCGTCGAGCTGATTGCCGAGGTTGGGATCGGCGGAGGCCGCGAAGCTCTCCCACTCCGCTTCGGTCGGCAGCCGCGCTCCCGCCCAGCGCGCATAGGCGTCCGCCTCGAAATAGCTGATGTGGGCGACCGGAGCCGCCCAATCGATCTCGCGCCGGCCCGCCAGGCTGAACTCGGTTCCGTCGTCCTTCCAGTACAGCGGTGCCGAGACATCCTCGCGCTGGACCCAATCCCATCCCTCGGAAAGCCACAGCGTCGGAGCGCGATAACCGCCGTCCGAGATGAAGTCGCGCCATTCGCGGTTGGTCACTCGCCGATTGGCCAGCTTGTGTCCCGATAGGAAGACGCGGTGTCGGGGCCTCTCGCTGTCGAACGCAAAGTCTTCATCAGCGGCGCCGATGGCCACGATCCCCTCGCGGCCGGCGTGGAAGGTGAGAGGCTCGATCGCGAAGCATGCGGACGGCGGCAGATCCGAATAGGCGGGCTCGAGCGGATTCTCGGCCAAGGTTGCGAGGATGTCCGTGAGGAACAGCTCCTGATGCTGCTGCTCGTGGTTGATGCCGAGCTCGATGAGATCGAGCGCCGCCGGGGCCAGCGATGGCAGCGCGCGTTCGAGCGCTTCGTCGACGTGGGCTCGATACGCGCGGACCTCGTCCAACGAAGGCCGGCTGAGCATCCCCCGCCGGGGGCGCGCATGCCGCGGGCCTTCCGCTTCGTAATAGCTGTTGAAGAGGAACGCCCACGCTTCGTCGAATGGCCGATAGCCGAGCACATGATCGCGCAGCACGAAGGTTTCGAAGAACCAGGTCGTGTGCGCCAGATGCCATTTCGCGGGAGAAGCATCTGGGAAGGGCTGTATCGTCGCGTCGGCGTCGCTGAGCGGCGCCGCCAAATCGAGCGTCAGCTTCCGGCTGGCGAACAACTTTTCGCCAAGTGCGACGACGGCCGTTCGCGAATCCTCTCTGGCCATGGGCAAGCCCCCTGCCACGAAACAAGTGTCGGGTATACTACAGAGTTCGCGAAATGTTCCGCAACGAGGGGTTATTCGCCGCGAGTTCCGCCCGGTTGCCAGAGAATGTCGCCGCCTTCGCGAGAGGCGACTAAGCGGGCGGCGACGAAGAGGTGATCGGACAGGCGGTTGAGATAGGCGAGCAGCTGCGGATTGAGCGGTTCGCTTTCATTAAGCGCGAAGGCTGCACGCTCGGCTCGGCGCACGACGGCCCGGGCAAGATGCAGCGTCGACACGGCTGGCGAGCCGCTCGGAAGGATGAAGCTGGTCAGGGGCTCCAGCGGCTCGTTCATCCGGTCTATCTCACGTTCGAGGCGCGCGACTTGATCGGCCACGATGCGCAGTGCCCCGGCGACTTCGCCGGGCGTCGCAAGGTCGGCGCCGAGATCGAACAATTCGTTCTGGATTCGAAGCAGCTCCATCGAAGGCTCGGTCCCCGCAAGCGCGGCGATCGCAACGCCGACGGCGGCATTCGCTTCGTCGACCTCGCCGATCACCGCCATACGGAGGCTCGATTTGCTCACGCGCCTGCCGTCGACCAGCCCGGCGCTGCCGCCGTCACCCGTCCGAGTGTAGATCTTGTTGAGCTTGACCACTCAGTGCGCGGAGTTGCCGGCGAAGTACAGCAGAGCGATCACGATCACGATTGCGACCCCCTGGAACAAGACGCGCTTGCGCATGTAGTTCTGCTGCTGCTCGCCGGTCAGGTCCTTGCCCGACGCCATGGCGATCACGCCGCGAACGAGCACGTAAGCCGTCGCGGCCATCGCGAGGAGGAGCAGGATCAGGAGGGGGATTCGCATGGCGGCCTATTTAGGCCTCCTGAAAGCGAAAGCCAGCCGGCAGGCGGCCTTCGAGCAATTGCCGCACGAGACTGCGGCCATCCGCACCTGACTCGCGCATCCCGGCCAACGTAGGAGCAAGGTCGCGCTTGGCGAGACGTCGGCCGTCGTCATGCACGACGAGCGAATGATGGAGATACTCGGGTTCCGGAAGACCGAGAAGGCTTTGCAGCAATCGCTGGATTGGCGTCGATGGGCGCAGATCCGCTCCGCGGACCACCATCGTTACGCCGCTCGCCGCGTCGTCGACCACGCATGAAAGATGGTAGGACGCCGGCGCATCCTTCCGGGCGAGGATGGCGTCGCCGATATCGCGCTGCGCAGACTTGAATTGCGCTCCATCCGCTTCACGCCAGGTCGGCAGTCCCGCCATAGCGAGGGCCTTCGCTGAATCCAGCCGCCAGCAATGCGGGGTCCTCGAGCGCCGCTCCGGATCGTCGGGAAGACTGCGACATGTGCCCGGGTAGGAAGTGGCGGCGTCGCCGTGCGGCGCCGTCAACGACTGGGCGACGTCTGCACGTGTACAGAAACAGGCGTAGGCGAGCCCTCGCCTCCGAAGCGCATCGAGGGATGCCTCATAGGCCGCAGTGCGTTGGGACTGGACGAACAATGGCTGGGCCCAGTCCAGGCCAAGCCATCGCAAATCCTGGTAGATGCCCTCGACGAACTCCGGCCGACTCCGCGTTTGATCGAGGTCCTCGATACGCAGCAGGAAACGCCCGCCGCTGTGCTGCGCGCCTGCATGCCCAAGCGCCGCGCTATATGCGTGGCCGAGGTGCAGCCGACCGGTCGGCGACGGAGCGAAACGGGTTACGAACATTTCACGTGTTGCAGAAAGGACTCTTGACCGGGAGTCGTTGAAAATGCTGTCATAAGCATGTCACGCCGGGTTGGCATCCGGTGGGGAACGAGGGAAGACGGGCCGGGTGGCCTCTCCTCCTTGAGTGCGACGAGGCCGGGGAGCTGCAGTTCGGTTCGACCGAACGAAAGGCTGTGCTGGTCGTCGCATGTATCATCCCGAACTGATCCGTCATCCCGATAGCTGCCCGGCGCTCGTGCTCAACGCCGATTACACGCCGCTGTCCTATTATCCGCTGTCGCTCTGGCCGTGGCAGACCGCGATCAAGGCGATGTTCCTCGAACGCGTAGACATCGTCGCCCATTACGATCGCGAGGTGCACAGCCCGAGCCGCTCGTTGAAGCTGCCCTCGGTGATCGCGTTGAGGCAATTCGTGAAGCCGAACGAATATCCCGCCTTCACCCGCTTCAACCTGTTCCTTCGAGACAGATTCCGCTGCGTCTACTGCGGCTCGGCGAAGGAGCTGACCTTCGACCACGTCGTTCCGCGCGCGCAGGGCGGGCGCACGATGTGGGAGAATGTCGCGACGGCCTGCGCCCCCTGCAACCTGAGGAAGGGCGGACGGACGCCGCAGGAAGCGCACATGCACATCATGCGCGAGCCGATCCGGCCGACGAGCTGGCAACTACAGGAGCATGGGCGCGCGTTCCCGCCGAACTACCTGCATGAAAGCTGGCGCGATTATCTCTATTGGGACGTCGAGCTGGAGCCATAAGCGCTGCATTAACCATTTTTGGTTAGCTCTCCCCCTCATGGACGTTCGGATTTCCCATCGCTCGATCGACGAGCGGCCACGCATTCTCGTGGTTGATTCCAACAAGTCGAACCTGAGCGTCCTTGCGCGGCGCCTGGTCGAGGCGGGCTACCGAATCTCAGCCGCCGAATGCGGGCAGGACGCGGTGGCGGAAATGCATCGAGTTCCGATCGACCTCGTTCTCGCGGAACTCAACATGCCGCGGATGAGCGGGGCGGACCTCGCGCGGCTGATCCGCGACGAGGCGCAATGGCGGGACATTCCCATCATGCTGATCACCGGCAAGTCTGACCCCAAGGGGGCGGTGCGCGCCTACGAGGCTGGGGCGGACGACGTGATCCTGAAGCCGTTCCATTTCGAAGTGCTGTTCGCGCGGATCGATCGCCGGATCGAGCGCGCGCGGACGTTCAAGCGCCTCCAGGAGGACAATGCGACGCTCGACGCCCGGATCGTCGAGCGGGCGATCCAGATCGGAGAGCTGCGCGACCAGCTTTCTCAGGTGCAGGCTAGAGAGTCGCGATAAAGTCGCGCACGCTCGGGCCGACGTCGCCCCGCTCCAGCGCCATGGCCAAATTGGCAATCACGAACCCCGCAGCGCTTCCGCAATCGTAGCGCTCCCCTTCGAATCGATAGCCGTGAAGCGGCTGCTTGCCGACCAGCTTGGCGATGGCGTCGGTGAGCTGAATTTCGCCGCCGGCGCCTGTCTCCTGAGCATCCAGCGCGCGCATAACCTCCGGCTGGAGAATGTAGCGGCCCGGCAGCATCAGGTTGGACGGAGCCGTTCCTGGCGCGGGCTTTTCGACCATACCTTTGATTTCCGTGAGCCGTCCCTCGGTCGCGCCGGGATCGATCACGCCATATTTGTGCGTCTCGCTGTCGGGCACCTCGAGCGCGGCGACGATGTTGCCGCCGACGCGCTCATAAGCTTCGACCATTTGCGCGAGGCAATTAGGCTTGCCGTGCATCAGCTCGTCGGGAAGCAGAACGGCGAACGGCTCGTCGCCGACGATGTCACGCGCACACCACACCGCGTGACCAAGGCCGAGCGGCTGCTGCTGACGGACGCTAACGATCTCGCCGAAGCGTGAGCGCGATGGCTGCAGCGCGTCGAGGCTCTTGCCCCGCTCGCGCATCGTCGTCTCGAGCTCGAACCCGATGTCGAAATAATCGTCGAGCGCGGCCTTCCCGCGGCCGGTGACGAAAATCATCTGCTCGATGCCCGCTTCGCGCGCCTCGTCGATCGCATATTGGATCAGCGGCCGATCGACGACCGTGATCATCTCCTTCGGAATGCTCTTGGTGGCTGGGAGCAGGCGGGTGCCGAGGCCGGCGACGGGGAACACCGCCTTACGGACGCGTTGAGGCATCGGGGACTATTCTCCTGGAGTGGCAGGGCCGGTTTCGTTGCTGACCGGCTGTGGATCCGTGCCGGCCGGCTGCGCGGGCGCCGCGCCGCCCGTCGGCGGCGGCAGGTCGAACGGGTCGGCGGTGCGAGGCTGCGAGCGCTTGACCAGTTCGTCGACGCGATCCGGCTTCGCATAAGGCGGAATCGTCAGAAGATCGTTTGGCGTCGGCGTTGACCGCGCCATTAGCGGCTTGACCGGAAGCGCCTTGCCTGCGGCGGGCTGCAGGTCGGCAACGCGGCCGCAGCCCGCCACACCGAAGAGGAACGCCAGAAGCAGGAGACGCGAAGGCTTCATCGCCGTTCGACTAGCCGTTCGCCATCGCTTGCGCTAGCGGCTCGCCATGCGCGCGTTGCTTATCACCTCAACCCTGTTGGCACTGGCGGCTTGTCAGAAAAGCCCACAGCCGACCAACAACGAAATCGCCTCAACGGCAGAGGCCGGCCCGCAAAAACGGGTCGACCGCAGCCACAATGTCCAGCCCGCCCCTGACGTCGGCTTCGACGACCCGGACGGAGAGCAGACCAATCTCACCGAGCTTTCCGGCAAGCCGACCCTTGTGAACCTATGGGCCACATGGTGCGCGCCCTGCGTCAAGGAGCTGCCGACACTGAATGGGCTAGCCAAGGCCCGTGGCGACTCGTTCCAGGTCGTGGCGATCAGCCAGGATTCGGGACCTCACCCGTCGGTCGTAGCTTTCCTCGATTCCAAGGCGCCCGATCTCGCACCTTATCAGGATTCGAAAATGGCGCTGTCCGGCAAGCTCAACGCCGAAGTGCTTCCGACTTCGATCCTCTACGACGCACAGGGCAAGGAAGTCTGGCGCTACGTCGGCGATCTCGATTGGACCAGCCCCGAGGCGGCTAAGCTGCTTTCGGAAGCCAGCGGTCCGAAAAATAGCTGACCAGCCTTCCGTCGATTGCAGCGAGCCCGAGCGCTATGAGCCCAAGGCCGAGGAAGTCCTGCGGCGCGAGAGTCTCGCTGAGGAACAGCGCCCCAAGCAAGATCGCGACTGGCGGGACAAGCAGGGTCACGAGCAGCGCGTTGGTGGCGCCGGCATGATCGATCAGGCGGAAGTATAGGACGTAACCGAAGGCGGTGCAGAATAAAGCGAGCGCGGTGATCGCCGCCCAGGCGCTGACGGGCGGGAATGGGTGCGTCCAGGGCTGGTCGACGATCATCGACACCGGAAGCATGATGAGCGCGCCGGCGGTCAGCTGGCCGGTCGTCACCGCGATCGGCGCAACGCCGATACGCCGGAAGCGACGCGCCCAGACCGCGGCTAGCGCATAGCTCAGCGAGGCGGTCACGCAGGCCAGTTGCGCAAGTGCATTGGTGCCGATGTTGGACAGCAAGGCCGGACCGATCATCGTCGCGACTCCGCCGAAGCCGAGCAGGACGCCGACTGTCTTGCGCGGGCTCATCCGCTCGTCGTGGGTCAGGAAGTGAGCGACGACGACGCCCCAGATCGGCGTGGTGGCATTGAGGATCGATGCGAGACCACTGGCGATGTGCGTCTGGCCCCAGCCGAACAAGGCGAACGGCAGCGCATTGTTGAGGATCGCGAGGAGCACGATGGCGCCCCACACCTGCCTCGGCAGGCCTAGCGTGCCGACCCGCGTCTTCACATAGATCCACATGGCGACGGCCGCGATCGAGAGCCGCAGCCAGACGTAGGTCAGCGGCGGCACGTGCTTGACGGCAACGCCGATGAACAGGAACGCGCCGCCCCAAATCACTGCGAGCGTAAGCAGAATTAGCCAATCGCTCCGATTCATGGTCGTTCGGATCATGACCGGCTTATCGTCGACAGCCGCCCTCGCCGCTTCCGCGCGCTTGCGTTCAAACGTCTGGGGATCAACGGGTTTCATAGTCGGCGTAGGTAGGGAAAGCGCTTTCACCGCGCCAACGAATGTCCCGATAGGCCCTATAAGCTTAGCTTATCAGTCGCGGAGCAACTCGTTGATGCTGGTCTTGGAGCGCGTACGCTCGTCGACCTGCTTCACGATGACCGCGCAGGCCAGTGCCGGCCCACCATCCTGTGCGGGCAACGTCCCGGGCACGACGACGGAATAAGGCGGTACGCGGCCGTAGTGGATATCGCCGCTCGAGCGATCGACGATCTTGGTGGAAGCGCCCAGAAAGACGCCCATCGACAACACCGAGCCGCGCTCAACGATCACTCCCTCGGCAACTTCGGAGCGCGCGCCGACGAAGCAATCGTCCTCGATGATCACGGGACCGGCCTGGAGCGGCTCGAGCACGCCGCCGATCCCGGCGCCACCCGATATGTGGACGTTGCGGCCGATCTGGGCGCAGCTCCCGACGGTTGCCCAGGTGTCGACCATGGCACCTTCGCCGACCCGGGCACCGATATTGACGAAGCTCGGCATCAGCACCGCGCCGGGCGCGACATAGGCTCCTCGGCGAACGATCGCGCCGGGGACGGCCCGGAAGGCCGCATCGGCGAATTCCTTCTCGCCCCAGCCCGCGAACTTCGACGGCACCTTGTCCCACCAATGGGCGCCGCCTGGACCGCCTGCGATGACCTCCATCGGGTTGAGGCGAAACGAGAGCAGCACAGCTTTCTTGAGCCATTGATGGACGGTCCATTCGTCCCCCTGCTTCTCGGCGATCCGTGCCTGGCCGGTATCCAAGGCGGCGATTGCCGCATCCACCGCCTGACGAACCTCGCCTTTGGTCCCCGCGCCGAGTGACTCGCGCCCGTCCCACGCCCGGTCGATCACTGCCTGCAAGTCACTCGACATTCTCGTCCCCCAAAATGCTCTCCAGCCATTCGCCGACGTCCATCACTCGAACGTCGACCACCGCCTCGTCATAGCCATGGCTTCCGCGCTCGGAGCCATTGTCCACCCAGACCGTCGTCATTCCGAGCTCCTTAGCCGGCGCGAGGTTGCGGACCATGTCTTCGACCATCACGGCCTGGGCGGGCTCGATGCCGAACTGCTCCAGCAGCTTCTGATAGCCGTGAAGCTCCGGCTTCGGCGTCAGGTCGGCGGCAAAGATGTCATGCAGGTGATCGACTTCGGCTGCGATGCCGAGCCGATCGAGCACCTTCCAGGCATAGTCGGCATTGCCGTTGGTGTGGACGAACTTGCGGCCCGGCAGCCGCGTCAGCGCGCCGATGAGACGGTCGTCGCGCGCCAGCCGGTCGAGCGGAATGTCGTGCACGTCGCCCATGAAATGATGCGGATCGACGTCGTGATGCTTCATCAGTCCCGCAAGCGTCGTACCTGAGCCGTGGAAGTGCATTTTCTGCACGCGGCGCGCCTCGATCGCGTCGACGCCGAGGAGCCGCTCGATATAGGCCGTCATGCGCTCGTCGATCAGCTCGAACAGCCGGCTGTTCGCCGGGTAGAGGCAATTATCGAGATCGAAGATCCAGTCGCGGATGTGGGCGAAGCGCGGGTCCATGGGCGTGCGCCGCCCTAGACCCCTCGCCTTCCGCCGGGCAAGTCAGGCCGCGGGAGTCTTCGTCCGGGAAGTCCCGAACTTAGGGATCAGCATTCCGACGCCGGAACGGTATCGCCGATATTCATCTCCGAAGAGATCGGTCAGGTCATGCTCCTCGTAACGGATTGCGATGAGCATGTAGATGGATACGCCTGCGGCGAGCAGCAGATGCCCCGCAGTCATCTGCGGGGCCGCCCAGAAAGCAAGGAAGAAACCACTGTAGAGCGGGTGCGCGACCCAGCGATAGAAGCCCGGCTGCCTGAGTTCCGGCTTCGCGGCCTGATGTCCACGCACGTGGATCCAGGCCTGCTGCAGGCCGAACAGCTCGAAATGGTTGATCAGGAACGTGCTGACGAGGACCGTCGCCCAGCCGGCCCAGAACAGGACCCAGATGAGGTCGTGGAGGATCGGGGTCCTGACGTCCCATACGACAATGTCGATCGGCCGCCAGCAGAGGAACAGGATGACGAGCGCCAGGCTCGCGGCGAGCACGAACACGCTGCGTTCGATGGGCGGCGGGACGATCTTCGTCCACCAGGCCTTGAACCGTGGGCGAGCCATCACGCTATGCTGAAGCCCGAACAGTGCGATGAGAGCGACGACGATAATCGCCGCAACAGCCGCCGGCGCCTGTGGACCGGTATCGACTGTAACCGTCGCGAACAGGAAGTCGCCGACGAAGACGATCAGATAGAGGAAGGTGGCGAAGAAAATCGCGTAGCAGACGATCGCAAACAGCATCGATGCAGCTCGAGACATGCGGAGTCCCCCCTGCGAGGCTAGCGGCCACCCATATTGTATCTGACGATGACCGGAATCTCGCAGCGGCCATCGTTGCGCACGATCGCGATATAGGCGTTGGCTGGTGGCAGCTCGATCAGCTTATGCGGCCTCAGCGGCTTGCCGTCGCGGTAAGCGTAGTAATGCGCGCTGGCCTGCTTGCAGTTGGCCACCGCCTCCAAAGCCGGGTCTTTTGCAGCGGGCGCGTTCTGCAATGCTGCTGCGCCGGCGATTGCCGGCAACAGCGTGAGGACAGCGGCGAGAAGGAGACGCATGAGAAGCTCCCTTTCGGCGACTGATCTACCATTGTTGGGTTAAACGGTGAAGCTTTCGCCGCAACCGCACGCACCCTTCGCATTCGGATTGTCGAATACGAAGCCTGCGGCGAAATCGTCCTCGCGCCAGTCCATGATCGAGCCGATCAAGTAGAGCACACTAGCGCCGTCGACGTAGAAGGTACCGGCGGGCGTTTCGATCTTCTCGTCGAACGGCTGTTCGTCGGCCACATAGTCGACCGAATAAGCGAGGCCCGAGCAGCCGCGGCGCGGCGTCGAAAGCTTCACGC
>JBKPJK010000410.1:0-5380 GCA_046730635.1 Pseudomonadota bacterium
GTGTAGATGAAATGCATCTTGCCCGCCGGGGCAGTGAACACCGACTCGCCCGTGTAGATCGGCCGTCCATCCTTGCGCACCGTATGGCGGTCGCGAACCTGCGTGCCGCCCTCGAGCGCCACAAAGCAATGGGTGTCGGTCGGACCTTCGCTGAGCGTCGTGCGCCAGCAATGGCCGACCAGGAATTGCAGCGGCTGGAGCGCCGGCGTCAACGTAGAGCCAGCAATGAAAAGAAGAAGCATGCCGGCCTCCTCCAACCAGGAGGCCAGAGGCTCAGCGATGCGTCAACTCAGATATGGATCGGCTTGCCAGTCACGGCCATCGCGGCTTCCTTCAGCGCCTCGCTGTGCGTCGGGTGCGCGTGGCAGGTGTAGGCGATGTCCTCGCTCGTCGCTCCGAACTCCATCGCCTGCGCCGCCTGCGCGACCATGGTGCCGGCCACCGAGGCAATCATCCAGACGCCGAGCACGCGGTCGGTCTTGGCGTCGGCGATGACCTTCACGAAGCCGTCGGGCTCGTGGTTGGTCTTCGCGCGGCTGTTGGCCAGCATCGGGAACTTGCCGACCTTCACCTCGCCATGTTCCTTCGCCTGCTCTTCGGTCAGGCCGACGCCGGCGATCTCGGGCATGGTGTAGACGACCGACGGGATCACGTCGTGGTTCACGATTCCGGTGAGACCGGCAATATTCTCGGCGACCGCAATGCCTTCGTCCTCGGCCTTATGGGCGAGCATCGGGCCCGGGATCACGTCGCCGATCGCCCAGACGCCCGGCACCTTCGTCCGGAAGTCGTGATCGGTCTCGATCTGGGCGCGCGGATTGAGCTGCAGGCCGATCTTATCGAGGCCCAGTCCCTCGGTATTGGGCCGGCGGCCGATCGAGACGAGCACGCAGTCGGCCTCGAGCGTCTCGCTCGCGCCGCCCTTCGCCGGCTCCATCGTCAACGTCGCCTTGTCGCCCTTGACGTCGACCTTGGTGACCTTCGTCCCGAGCTTGAACTCGAATCCCTGCTTCTTGAAGATCTTATTCGCTTCCTTGCGGACGTCGCCGTCGAAGCCGGGGAGGATCTGGTCGAGGAACTCGATGCACGTGACCCTGGCGCCGAGACGCCGCCATACGCTCCCGAGCTCGAGCCCGATCACGCCGCCGCCGATTACGACCATGTGCTGCGGCACCTTCGGCAATTCGAGCGCGCCGGTGGAATCGACCACGACCTTCTGATCGATCTCGACGCCCGGCAGTGGCGTGACAGACGAGCCGGTGGCGATGACGACGTTCTTGGCCGTAACGGTGCGATCGCCGACCTGGACCGTATTTGGGCCGGTGAAGGTGCCGAGGCCCTTCAGCCATTCGACCTTGTTCTTCTTGAACAGGAACTCGATTCCGCCGGTCAGCTGCTTGACCGCGTCGAGGCGCTGGCCGTGCATCGTGGGAAGGTCGAGCTCCGGCTGAACCTTGATCCCAAGCTTCGCGAAGGCGCCGCCGGCGGCCGCTTCGAAATATTCCGATGCGTGGAGCATCGCCTTTGACGGGATGCAGCCGACATTGAGGCAGGTGCCGCCAAGCGTCTCGCGGCTCTCCGCGCAGGCCGTCTTGAGGCCCAGCTGGGCGGCGCGAATCGCGGCCACGTAGCCGCCGGGGCCGGCGCCAATCACCAGGACGTCGAAATCGTAATCAGCCATGTTCTTTCCTTGTGTCCCTGCGGAGGCAGGGACCCAGTACTGGGCTCCTGCCTGCGCAGGAGCACAGCGGGTTACAAATCAATCAAAAGCCGCGTCGGATCCTCGATCGCTTCCTTCACTCGAACGAGGAAGGTCACGGCCTCGCGCCCGTCGATCAGGCGGTGGTCGTAGGAGAGCGCGAGATACATCATCGGGCGCGCGACGATCTGTCCGTCCTTGACCACCGGCCGCTCCTCGATCCGGTGCATGCCGAGGACCGCGGACTGCGGCGGGTTGATGATCGGGGTCGAGAGCAGCGAGCCGAACACGCCTCCGTTCGAAATCGTGAAGGTGCCGCCCTGCATATCCTCGATGCCGAGCGTGCCGTCCTTCGCTTTCTTGCCATAGTCGGCGATCGTCTTTTCGATGTCGGCAAAGCTCATCGCCTGAGCGTTGCGGACGACCGGCACGACGAGGCCCTTCGGGGCCGACACCGCGATCGAGACGTCGAAATAGTCGTGATAGACGATTTCGTCGCCTTCGATGCTGCCGTTGACTGCGGGCACGTCCTTTGCGGCCAGCGCACAGGCTTTGACGAAGAAGCCCATGAAGCCGAGGCGAATCCCGTGCTTCTTCTCGAACAGGTCCTTGTAGCGGGCGCGCGCCTCGATCACGGCGGTCATGTCGACGTCGTTGAACGTCGTCAGCATCGCAGCGGTGTTCTGCGCTTCCTTGAGACGGCGGGCGACGGTCTGGCGAAGGCGCGTCATCTTCACGCGTTCTTCGCGGCGCTCGCCGACGTTCGCGGAAGGCCGGGGGGCGGCAGGCGGCGCCTTGGCTTCCGGCGCAGGGGCCTTCGCCTGCGGCGCCGGGGCCCCGGCCTGCGCCGGGGAACCCTTGGCCGCGGCGATCACGTCGTCCTTAGTGAGCCGGCCGTCCTTGCCGGTTCCACGGATGCTGGTCGGATCGACGTGATATTCGAGCACGGCACGGCGCACCGCGGGCGAAAGCGTCGTGATATGGTCGTCGGCAGACGAGGTTTCGGCCGTCGCAAGCTCAGGCTCCGGGGCATGATCGCTGCCGCGGAGTTGCGGATTTTCTCCTGCGCCGGCCGGATTGGTCGTTACCGCCGGTGCGGCCTGGGACGGCGCTGCGGAAGCCGATGCGTTCTCGTCGATCCGCGCGATCGGCGCCCCGACCGCAACCGTATCGCCTTCCTTGACGAGCTGCTCGGTGAGGACGCCAGCGATCGGCGACGGGACTTCCACGCTGACCTTGTCGGTCTCGAGGCTGGCGATCGGCTCGTCCGCGGCCACCGCCTCGCCCGGCTTCTTCAGCCATTGCGAAAGCGTGCCTTCGGTAATCGACTCCCCGAGCGCGGGGACTTGGACGTCAGTAGCCATTGTTTCCCTTTATTCCGCCGCGACTGCGTTCGCCGGGCTGCTATGGCCCAGAGCGGCCG
Organism: Pseudomonadota bacterium; assembly: GCA_046730635.1. Taxonomy (GTDB): domain Bacteria; phylum Pseudomonadota; class Alphaproteobacteria; order Sphingomonadales; family Sphingomonadaceae; genus Sphingomicrobium. Next base: position 3,123 of record JBKPJK010000410.1, read on the forward strand.
CAATCAAGGCCGCCTGCTCGGCGGCATGGCGCTTGGCAAGACCGGTGGCCGGTGAGGCGGCAGCATCACGCCCCGCATATTGGGGTCGCATTCCGCCATGACCAGAGTCGGTCAGAACCTGCTCGAGCAGGTCTTCGACGAAGAACCAGGCGCCGTTGTTCTTCGGTTCTTCCTGCGCCCAGATCAGATCGGTCAGGTTCGGCATCGCCTTCAGGCGCCGGACGAGCGGCTCCGAGGGGAATGGGTAAAGCTGCTCGATGCGAACGATCTCGACCCCCAGATCGCCGGCCGCGTCGCGCGCCTCCATCAATTCGTATGCCAGCTTGCCGGAGCAGAGCACGAGCCGGCGCGTCTCGCGCTCAGCGGGTGGGTTGAGATCGGACAGGATGCGGCGGAAGTGGCTGTCCCCGGTGAAATCGCCGGAGTTTGATACTGCCAGCTTGTGCCGCAGCAGCGACTTCGGCGTCATCATGATCAGCGGCTTGCGGAAATCGCGCCGCAACTGCCGGCGAAGTATGTGGAAATAATTGGCCGGCGTCGTGCAGTTCGCGACCTGCATATTGTCCTCGGCGCACAGCTGCAGATAGCGCTCGAGCCGCGCCGAGCTGTGCTCGGGGCCCTGCCCCTCGAACCCGTGCGGAAGCAGCATGACGAGGCCGCTGGCGCGCAGCCATTTTGCCTCGCCCGCAGCGATGAACTGATCGATGATCGGCTGCGCGCCGTTGGCGAAATCGCCGAACTGCGCTTCCCACAGAACCAGCGTCTTCGGGTCGGCAAGCGAATAGCCATATTCGAAGCCGAGCACGCCGAATTCGGACAGCGGACTGTCGCGCACTTCGAAGCGGCCGCCCTGGACGGTCGTCAGCGGGATAAATTTGTCGCCGGTCTGCTGGTCGACCCAGACCGCATGGCGCTGGCTGAACGTTCCGCGTCCGCTGTCCTGGCCCGACAGGCGCACGGACTGCCCGTCGGCGAGCAGGCTGCCGAAGGCGAGCGCTTCCGCGGTTGCCCAGTCGAAGCCCTGGCCGCTGGCAAACATTTCCTTTTTGGCATCGAGGATGCGCTGCAGCGTCTTGTGGATGTTGAAGTCGGGCGGAACCGTCGTCAGCACCTTGCCGAGGCGCTGCATCTCCTCATCGGAGATCGCAGTCTGGATGTTGCGGCGCCCGAGCACGGGCTCGTCGGGGCGTCCGAGGCCGGCCCACCGTCCTTCGAACCAATCCGCCTTGTTCGGCATGTAGGATATGGCGGACTGAAACTCCTCTTCGAGCTCGGCGACGTAATCCTTTGTCGTCTGCTCGATCCACGCCTGGTCGACGATGCCTTCGGCAATCAGGCGCTCGCCGTAGATCTGGCTGATCGGCGGATGCTGCTTGATAGCCGCGTACATCTGCGGCTGGGTGAAGCTCGGCTCATCACCCTCGTTGTGGCCGAAGCGTCGGTAGCACCACATGTCGATGACGATGTCGCGGTTGAAGCGCTGACGGAATTCAATCGCAAGCTTGCAGCAGAAGGTGACGGCTTCGGGATCGTCGCCATTGACGTGCAGGATCGGCGCCTGGATGCCTTTCGCCACATCCGACGGATAAGGCGACGAGCGGCCGAACTGCGGACTCGTCGTAAATCCGACCTGGTTGTTGATGATGAAGTGGATCGTTCCTCCGGTCCCGTAACCGGGAAGCCCAGAGAAGCTCAGGCATTCCCAAACCACGCCCTGACCCGCGAAGGCCGCATCTCCATGGAGCAGCATCGGCAGCACCGTATCCCCCTGGCGATCGCCCTTGATGGTCTGGCTCGCACGCGCTTTCCCGAGGACGACCGGGTCGACGGCTTCGAGATGCGAGGGATTGGGGAGCAGCGAAAGGTGCACCTTCTTGCCTTCGAACTCGCGATCCGAAGATGTGCCGAGGTGATATTTGACGTCGCCCGAACCGCCGACGTCCGCCGGATTGGTCGCGCCGCCGGCGAATTCGTGGAAGATCGCTTTGGCGGGCTTGCCCATGACGTTCGTCAGGATGTTCAGCCGGCCGCGGTGGGCCATGCCGACGTCGATTTCCTCGACGCCATATTGCCCGCCATATTTGATGACCGCTTCGAGCGCCGGCACCGCACCTTCGCCCCCGTCGAGCCCGAAGCGCTTCGTTCCGACATATTTGCGGGCGAGAAACTTCTCCCACTGCTCGGCATGGATCACCTTGGTCAGGATCGACTGCTTGCCTTCGGGGGTGAACCGGACGGTCTCTTCCTCGCCCTCGATG
>JBKPJK010000411.1:0-2924 GCA_046730635.1 Pseudomonadota bacterium
GGACGTTTTCGTCCTTCAGTCGACGAGCTATCCGGCGAATGACAATCTCATGGAGCTGCTGATCTGCATTGACGCGCTGCGCCGCGCGTCGGCTAAGCGGATTACCGCCGTCCTCCCGTATTTCGGCTACGCCAGGCAGGATCGGAAACCCGGTCCGCGTACACCCATTTCGGCCAAGCTGGTGGCGAATCTCATCACGACCGCTGGCGCCAATCGCGTCCTGTCGATCGATCTCCATGCCGGGCAGATCCAGGGCTTCTTCGATATCCCGACCGATAATCTTTTCGCGTCGCCGGTCATCGCCACGGACATTCGTGCCAGGTTCGGCAACCGCGATCTGCTCGTGGTCTCACCCGACGTCGGCGGCGTGGTTCGAGCCCGGGGTCTGGCCAAGCGGCTCAACAACGCGCCCCTGGCGATCGTCGACAAGCGCCGCGAGCGCGCCGGCGAGTCCGAGGTGATGAACATCATCGGCGACGTCGAAGGACGGACCTGCATTCTCGTCGACGACATCGTCGATTCAGCCGGGACGCTGTGCAACGCCGCCGCTGCGCTGAAGCAGCAGGGCGCAACCGAAGTGTTCGCTTACTGCACGCACGGCGTCCTGTCGGGCGGAGCGGCGGCGCGAGTTTCGAAGTCCGAGCTCAGCGAACTGGTTGTCACCGACACCATCTGGACCGGCGAGCCTGATCCCAAGGGCAGCAAGATCCGACGGCTCACCGTCGCGCCTTTGCTCGGCGAGGCGATGCGCCGGATCGCAGACGAAAGCTCGGTGTCCAGCCTCTTCGACTGATGGGCCTCGACGTCATCCTCAAACGCTTCGCCCAGCCGGACGAGGTGCGCGAGTTCGAGAAAGGCCGATTCGAGATCGTGCACATCGGCGGAATGACGATCGGACGTGCGACCTACCAACCCGGATGGAAGTGGTCGGAGCACGTCGGCAAGCCGCTGGGCCAGCGCTTCTGCCAGGTCGAGCATGTCGGCATGGTCGTGTCGGGATGCGCCACGGCGGCGATGGATGATGGACGAGTGCTCGAAATGCGGGCGGGCGATCTGTTCTACATCCCGCCCGGTCCTCCCGGCCACGATAGCTGGGTGGTCGGAGACGAGCCGTACGTCTCGCTCCACTTTCTGGGCGCCGGTGAGTACGCGGCAGGGCACGACTGACGCCCTGCAGCGTTAGCCGATCATGCCAACAGTCCTCATTACCGGCGCGAACCGCGGCATCGGCTTCGAGTTCGCGAGACAATATGCATCCGACGGATGGCGGGTGATCGCCACCGCGCGCCAGTCGAGCCCCGAGCTCGACGGCCTGGGCGCCCGCGTCGAGGAGCTCGACGTGCGCGACCTTGATGCGCTGGTGGCGCTGGGGAGCAGCATCGAGCGGCTCGATCTGCTGATCGCCAATGCCGGGACTTGGATTCCGGAGCAGGCGGAGAGTCCCGACGAGGGCCGCGCATGGACGGAGATGCTAACGACCAACACGGTCGCGCCGTATCTGCTGGCCAAGTCGGTGCTGCGACAAGTCGGCGAAGCGCGCGGCAAGCTGATGGCACTTACGAGCGGGATGGGCAGCATCGCCGAAAGCTCGGGCGGGTACGTGCCTTACCGTAGCTCGAAGGCGGCGCTGAACATGGCCTGGCATTCGCTCGCGATCGAGGCCAAGCGCCTAGGAGTCGTCGCGGCAGTCCTCGATCCGGGTTGGGTCAAGACGCGCATGGGAGGCGCAAGCGCGCCCACGCCGCCCGAGCAAAGCGTCGCCGAGATGCGCCGCCTGATCGAACGGCTCGGTCCGGCCGATTCCGGCGGCTTCTTCAAGCGCGACGGATCGCGCCACGAATGGTGAGCTTCAGCCGATCGCCGGCGTCGCCTGCTGCGTCGTCTGCTGCTGCTCCTGCTTGATCGGCGCACCAATCGACCAGATGAACCCGAACGGGTCCTTCACCTGCCCGTAACGGTCGCCCCAGAACTGGTCCGCTAGGGGAAAGCGGATTTCTGCGCCGGCATCCAGCGCACGCTGCCAAGCGGCATCGGCATCGGGCACATTAAGATGGAGCACGAAGCTGGCCGCCGGCTGCGATGGACCCCCCATATGTTCAGGGAAGTCGTCGTTGAGCATCAGATAGCCATCGTTGATCTTCAAGCTTGCGTGCATCAGGCGGCCATCGTCGGTCGGGTGGCGCATCAACTCCTCGGCGCCGAACGCGGTCTTGTAAAATTCTATCGCTTCGGCCGCCTTGCGGTCGCGGATCGTAAGATGCGGCGTGATGCCGCCGGGCCGTGCATGCTCTTCGCTTCTTTCCATCGACTCGACTCCTTGCCAAGTGGAGGGGACGCCCGTATAGGCCCGCGCTTTCCACAACGGTTGGAAAATCAGACAGAACGGCCCGGCCGAAAGGGCTGCCGTGGCGGTTCAACAACGTCAGGAGACGAAAATGCCCAAACTGAAGACGAAGAGCGGCGTCAAAAAGCGCTTCAAGCTCACGGCCACCGGCAAGATCAAGCACGGCGTCGCGGGCAAGCGCCACCGGCTGATCAGCCACAACGCCAAGTACATCCGCCAGAACCGCGGCACAGACATTCTCGCCGACGCCGATACGGCGCGCGTGAAGGCCTGGGCCCCGTACGGCCTGAAGTAAGGAGGTCCACCCATGGCACGCGTCAAGCGGGGTGTGACCACCCGCGCCAAGCACAAGCGGATCCTGGAGCAGGCGAAGGGCTATTACGGCCGTCGCAAGAACACGATCCGCGTCGCCCGCCAGGCGGTCGAGAAGGCCGGCCAATCCGCCTATCGCGACCGCAAGGTGAAGAAGCGGAGCTTCCGCGCTTTGTGGATCCAGCGCATCAACGCCGCGGTCCGCGCGGAAGGGCTGACCTACGGCCAGTTCATCCACGCGCTGAACCTCGCCGGCATCACCCTCGAC
>JBKPJK010000412.1:0-5002 GCA_046730635.1 Pseudomonadota bacterium
ATGCTCCTCGGTGCGCACCTTGCGGGCCTGGCCTTCTCGAACGCTCCCGTTGCGGGCGTGCATGCGCTGGCCTATCCGCTCGGCGGTCTGCATCATTTGCCGCACGGCCTCACCAATGCGCTCATGATGAGGCACGTGCTCAGCCACAATTTCGAAGCGGCACGCGAAGATTATGCCGAGCTCGCCGAGATTCTCGATCCGGACTGCGCGGGGCAGGGCAGCCAAGCGCGCGCCGCGCTGCTGATCGACAGGCTAGACGAGCTCGCTCAACGAAGCGGCCTTGCACTTCGCCTGCGCGATCATGGGGTTGCATTCGACGAAGCGCCCGTGCTCGCGCGCGAAGCGATGAGGCAGACGCGCTTGCTGGTGAACAACCCGTGCGAAATCACCGAGAGCGACGCGCAACGCCTTTACGAGGCAGCCTGGTGAGCAGGGAGACCGCGGCGGCACGCTCGCAATTCAAGGTCTGGCAGAGCTTCACGACACGCTGGGCGGACAACGACGCCTACGGGCACGTGAACAACACCATCTTCTATCAATGGTTCGACAGCGCGGTGAATGCATGGCTCGTGCAGCAAGGGCTGCTCGACATTGAGGATGGAGATCCGATTGCGCTGGTGGTCGAAACACGGTGCTCATATTTCGAACCGCTTGCCTTTCCCGAGCCGGTCGACGTCGGCCTGGCCATCGAACGCCTCGGACGGTCGAGCGTGCGCTACCGTATCGGCGTCTTCGCTGTCGGCGCAGATACGGCGGCCGCTCAGGGGGAGTTCGTTCACGTGCTGGTGGACCGAACATCGCGGAGGCCGGTAGAGATGCCGCAGAGCTGGCGGCGCGCGCTCGAGGCGATCAGCTAATGTGTGCTCCTGCGAAGGCAGGAGCCTATTTTCTATTTCGGCTGGACCCCGGCCTGCGCCGGGGAGCAGATCCGCGCTTTCGCTGCGGCATATTGAGCGGCGAGAATGTCGATATATTCGGCTGCTGGCTGAACGCGATCGATCACGCCGATGCCCTGGCCCGAACCCCAGATGTCCCGCCATGCCTTCGACTTGCTCGATCCTCCTGAGCCGAACTTCATCGTTTCGAGGTTGCCGGCTTCAAGATTGTCGGGATCGAGCCCCGCGTTGACGATCGAGGAACGCAGATAATTGCCGTGCACGCCAGTGAAGAGATCCGAGTAGACGATGTCCGCTGCCCCGCTGTCGACGATCGCCTGCTTATAACCGTCGGGAGCGTTCGCTTCCTCGGTTGCGATGAAGGGCGATCCTACATAAGCGAGGTCGGCGCCGGCAGCCTGGACCGCGAGGACAGAACCGCCATTCGCGATCGCGCCCGAGAGTATCAGCGGACCGTCGAACCATTGGCGGATTTCCTGCAGCAGCGCGAACGGCGACCAGCGTCCCGCATGACCCCCGGCACCTGCCGCGACCGCGATGACGCCGTCCGCGCCCTTCTCCACCGCTTTCCGGGCGAAGCGATCGTCGATGATGTCGTGCAGCGTGATGCCGCCCCAGGAGTGAACGGCTTCATTGAGTTCGACGCGGGCGCCTAGCGAGGTGATGACGATCGGCACCTTCCACTTCGCGCAGGCTTCCATGTCATGTTCGAAGCGGTCGTTCGAGCGGTGCACGATCTGGTTCACCGCGTAAGGCGCTGCCGGACGCTCAGGATGCTCGCGATCCCACGCGGCCAACGCCTCCGTGATTTCATGCAGCCATTCGTCGAGCTTTTCGGCCGGCCTGGCATTCAATGCGGGAAAGGTGCCCACGATGCCGGCAGTGCATTGAGCGATCACCAGCTTCGGGTTCGAAACGATGAACATCGGTGCCGCGATGACCGGGATGCGCAGGCGCGACAGGATCGGCGGGAGGCTCACAGGCGATGATATTCACGGTACCAGGAAACGAAACGCGGGACGCCTTCATCGATCGACGTGGCCGGCGAGAAACCGAGGTCCCGTTCGATCGCGCTGATGTCGGCAAAGGTGTCCCTGACGTCCCCCGGCTGCATGGGCTGCGGATCGAGGAGACCCTTCTTGCCGGTGGCATGCTCCAACAACTGGACGACGCGCATCAGATCCTCGCTGCGGCTGTTGCCGATATTGTAGAGTGCGTGCGGCGAGCTGCTACCGCCGGCCTTCACCGAACCGTCGTCCATCGGCGGAGCATCGAGGCACGCGACGACGCCGCGCACGATATCGTCGATGTAGGTGAAGTCCCGTCGCATCTCTCCGCCATTGTATAATGGCAGCGGCTCGCCCGCGAACAGGGCCCGAGTGAAGATCCACATCGCCATGTCGGGGCGCCCCCACGGGCCATAGACGGTGAAGAAGCGAAGGCCCGTCGAGGGCAGCCGGTAGAGGCTCGAGTAAGATTCGCTCAGCAGCTCATCAGCCTTCTTGGTCGCGGCATACATCGACAAAGGGTGATCGACGCGATCTTCGACCCGAAAAGGGAGGCTCTTGTTGCCTCCGTAAACCGACGAGGAAGAGGCGTACACGAAATGTCGCACCTGACGCGTCCGCGCGAGCTCGAGCATGTTGCAGTGACCGACGAGGTTCGACTGAACATAGGCGTCCGGATGTTCGATGCTGTAGCGGACGCCAGCTTGAGCGCCGAGGTGCACGATCGCATCGAACGAATGCGTGTCGGCCATGTGCTTCAGGGCGTCGGCGTCGGAAAAATCCAAGCGCTCGAAGCGGAAGCGATTGCCAAATTGGCGCTGAAGACCGTCGAGGCGGGCCTGCTTCAATGCCGGATCGTAGTAGTCGTTGAGATTGTCGATCCCGACGACCTCTTCGCCGCGCTCGAGAAGGGCGCGCGATGTGGCCGCTCCGATGAATCCCGCAGCCCCCGTGACCAGAACAGCCATGGCTGTTCCTTAGGGGGTGCAGTCGGCAGCGCAAAGGCCCTAGAGCGGCGGCGTGAATCGTTCATGGACTTTCGCCATCGATCGCGGCGGCACGTTCACCGACGTAGTGGCGCGCGCGACAGATGGCCGCATGCGCGTCGAGAAGCTGCTGTCGGAGAATCCCGGGCAGTACGAGGACGCCGCGCTCGAAGCGATCCGGCGGGTGCTTTTGGAAGAGGGCGGCGATGTCACGGAAGTGCGGATGGGCACGACTGTGGCAACCAACGCGCTTCTGGAGCGCAAGGGCGAGCGCGTGGCGCTGGCAATCACGCGCGGCTTCGGCGACGCGCTCCGTATCGGATATCAGGCTCGACCCGACATTTTTGCACGGCATATCGTGCTTCCTTCCATGCTCTACGATCGCGTCGTCGAGATCGATGAACGCGTGGGGGTGAATGGCGAGGTGCTGGCACCGCTCGATGCCGCGCAGGCGCGGGAGGCGCTTGCCGCCGTGAGGGCCGCAGGCATCGACGCCCTGGCGATCGTCCTGATGCACGGCTGGCGATTCATCGATCATGAGGCGCAACTCGCCGGCATTGCGCGCGAGCTGGGCTTCACGCAGGTCTCCGTGAGTCACGAGGTCGCGCCGCTCATCAAGTTGATCGGCCGCGGCGACACGACGGTGGTCGATGCCTATCTCTCCCCCGTACTGAGGCGGTACGTCGACCGCGTGGCTGCGGGGCTCCAAAGCCGTACGGATCTCCACTTCATGCAGTCGAACGGGGGCCTCGCAGAGGCTCGCGCGTTCCGCGGCAAGGATGCGATTCTTTCAGGGCCGGCGGGCGGCGTCGTCGGCATGGTCGCGGCGAGCGCCCCGCACGAGGCCAGCCATTTGATCGGCTTCGACATGGGTGGAACGTCGACCGACGTGTCGCATTTCGCGGGGCAGTTCGAGCTTGCCGACGAAAGTGTCGTCGCGGGCGTACGAATCCGGGCGCCGATGATGCAGATCCACACCGTAGCGGCAGGCGGCGGATCGATCTGCCGCTTCGACGGCATGCGTTTCCGTGTCGGTCCGGAGAGCGCGGGGGCCAATCCTGGGCCAGCTTGTTACCGGAACGGCGGTCCGCTGACCGTCACGGACTGCAACCTGTTCCTCGGACGGATCGACCCGGCTCAATTTCCGCGCGTATTCGGTCCGGAGGGAGACCAGCCGCTGGACTCGGGCGCGTCGCGTGCGCGATTGCAGCAAGTCGCCGACCAGCTCCACGGCGCGAAGAGGCTCGAGGAAATCGCCGAAGGCTTCCTCGACATCGCCGTCGACAACATGGCGGCAGCCATTCGCAAGATCTCGATCGCCCGAGGGCACGACGTGACCCGCTATACGCTCGCCTGTTTCGGCGGAGCGGGCGGCCAGCATGCATGCCGCGTTGCAGACGCATTGGGCATGGAGCGAATCCTGATCCATCCGCTCGCAGGAGTCCTGTCGGCTTACGGCATCGGCATCGCCGACGTGAAGGCGATCCGCGAGACCAGCTGGCTGAAGCCGCTCGATGAGGATTTCTCGGAGGCGCTGAGCGTACTCGACGATCAGGCGCGAGAGGCATTGGTCGAGCAGCGCGTTCACAGCGAGCGGATCGAACTCCAGCATCGAGCGCGCCTCCGGACGGCGGGAAGCGATACGACAATCGAAATGGCTGTCGGGCCAGCCGACGACATGCGCGCGAATTTCGCCGAGCTCCACAAGCAGCGCTTCGGCTATTTCGAGGAAAGAGCCGTCGTGATCGTCGACGCGCTCATGGTCGAAGCCGTCGCGCGCACCCATTCATTCGACGTTGCCCAGCCCAGTTCGGGCGCGGCCGAGGTCGCGGACGGACCTGCGCTCATCTTCGACCCAACGTCGACGATCGTCGTGGAGCCCGGTTGGCGGGCGGAGCGTGCACCCGACGGGACGCTCATTGTGCAGCGTTTTGTACCACTCAATCGAGAGAAGGCGGTCGGCACCGATGTCGACCCGGTAAGGCTGGAGATATTCAACAACCTATTCATGGCCATTGCCGAGGAGATGGGGGTTGCGCTCCAGGCAACCGCGACGAGCGTCAACATCAAGGAGCGGCTCGATTTCTCGTGCGCGATCTTCGACTCCGAAGGT
>JBKPJK010000413.1:0-9054 GCA_046730635.1 Pseudomonadota bacterium
TGAAGCGAAGGCTTTTGCTTGTCCTTCAACGTCGTCCGGTAGCGATCGTGGCGCCAGGCACGGAGCGCCGCCGCCAGGCCGACGCGCGCCGCCGCATCCGCATCGAAGCCGAGTCCGGTCACGTCGATCACGGCGCGGGTCTCACCCGACAGCAGAAGACGCCCTACCGCCGTCCCGCCGAGCTTTTCGGATGCCTCGGCCGGGGAGCTTCCCGCGCCCGTGCCCACGACGAGCAGGCGCCTCAGCGTTCCGGCGTCGTCGACGAACTGCTCGACCGCGCTGCCGGCTTCGCCTTCGAAACGCTGCCGGTCCAGCGCGCCGCCGAGCATTTCTGCTGCCGGTAGTGAAGACAGGCTCGAACGATCCTTCCCTGCCACGGGCAGCACGAGAGCATAGTCACCGTCGGGCCGGCGGTCGGCGAAACCAATCTTCATGTGAGGCAATCCTGTCGAAAGCGAACGTTCTTCCGGGCCTTTAGGATGCAAGACCTGTGTTGGCAAAGCCACGCCCGAGGCGATTGTCGCGGATCGCGTCCGGTGCAATAGGACGAGAGCAGGTTGGGGCTTTTCGAACGGCGGGACGGCAGCGTTGCGGACGAGATTTGTCTGGTGGTCAGCGCTTCCGATGCTCCTGACGGTGCCTGGCATCGGGCACGCCCAGGCCAAGCCGGCTGCGGCTCCTGCAACGCCGGTCATCGAGCAAACCGTCGATTTCAGCGCCGACCAGGTGGTTTACGACAGCGACGCCGACGTGGTGACGGCTTCAGGCGAAGTGCGGATGCAGCGCGACGGGCAGTACCTGGCCGCAGAGCAGGTCGTGTGGAACCGCAAGACCGACGAGGTCCGCGCGAAAGGCAATGTGGTTCTCCTCACACCCGAGGGCGACAAGCTGGTCGGCGACGAAGCCGTGCTCACCAACGAGATGCGCGACGCCGCGGTCAGCAATCTCATGATCGTGCTCGACAACGGCGGCCGCATCGCAGCTCAGCGCGGGACCCGAAACGGACAGGTCAACACTCTCGAGAACGCAATTTACTCGCCGTGTCCGGTAACCACCGACAGCGGCTGCCCGAAGCGCCCGAGCTGGGCGATTACAGCGGCCCAGGTGGTCGACGATCCCGCGACAGGGAAGGTGATGTTCCGCGGCGGGCGAATGCAGCTGTTCGGGATCACGCTTCCGTTGCTGCCCGTCTTCAGCATCTCACGGGGGAACGAGGGAGCGACCGGCTGGCTGGTGCCCGACATCAGCCTGTCGACGAAGAAGGGCTTTGAGCTCGCCCTGCCGTACCATTGGCAAATCCAGTCGAACCGGGACCTTACGCTCACGCCGCATCTCTACACGGGTGTGCTTCCCGCCATCGAAATCAAATATCGGGATCTCAACAGTCTCGGAGCCTTTCAGGTCGGCGGCTTCCTAACCTACGGCAAGATCGACAATATCAATCCAGACGTCGACTCGACCCGGCACGGCTTCCGGGCTTACTTCGAAGCCAACGGCAAGTTTCAGCTCGATCCGCTGTGGAGCATCACGACCTCGCTCCGCGCCGCGACCGACAAGACCGTGACGCGCCGCTACGACATCACGACCGACGATCGGTTGCGCAATGTCGTCAACGTCGAGCGGATCAGCCCGGACTCGTACATCTCGATCGCTGGCTGGGCGTTCGAGGGCCTTCGTCAGGAGGACGAGCAGAAGACGATCCCGATCGCACTCCCGGCCATCGATGCACGCTTCCGGATGAACGACGTCATCGGCGGCCGCTTGTTGTTCCAGGCGAACAGCCTGTCGATCCTTCGCATCGACGGGCAGGACACGCAGCGCGCTTTTGCCAGCGCTCAATGGGATCTGAGGCGCCTCACCGATTGGGGCCAGGAATTCACTCTGACAGCGTACGGGCGCGCGGACGTCTATCACACCGATGACTCGTCCAGCACTTTGGTCCCGATCTACCGTGGGGTCGACGGATGGCACGAGCGGGTGATCGGCGCACTTGCGGCAGACATCCAATGGCCTTTCGTCGGACCGCTTTTCGGTGGCGTGCAGCGATTGACGCCACGAGTGCAGCTCGTCCTGACCCCTCCTACGCCGAATCTCGACATTCCCAACGAGGACGCACGATCGGTCGATCTGGAGGACAGCAATCTCTTCGCGCTGAACAGGTTTAACGGATACGATCGCTGGGAGGATTCCTCCCGCGTCACCTACGGCCTGGACTGGTCGCTCGACCGTCCGAATCTCTCGATCGACAGCACCATCGGCCAGAGCGTAAGGTTGCGCGAAAACCTGGACATTTTCCCAGAGGGAACAGGACTTAACGACCGTGTTTCGGATATCGTGGGAAGAACACGAATCCGCTACGGCCGCTTCATCGACATCACGCACCGCTACCGAATCGACAAGAGCAACTTTGCCGTCCGAAGGAACGAGGTCGACCTCACCATCGGTACCCAGCAGACCTATGCGCAGGTTGGCTATCTCCGGCTGAACCGGAACATCAACGCGGCCATCGAGGACCTGCGAGATAAGGAAGAGCTTCGGCTTGCCGCCCGCGTGCTATTCCTTCGCTATTGGTCGGTGTTCGGAGCGACCGTCGTCGATCTCACCGACAAGAAGGAAGACCCCTTGTCGCTCGCGGACGGGTGGCAGCCCGTCCGGACCCGCCTCGGCATACAGTATGAAGACGAGTGCCTGCAGGCCGGCGTGACCTGGCGTCGCGATTATGAGCAGATCGGCGCCTTCCGAAAGGGAAGCACCTTCAGCCTTCACTTGGCTTTCAAGGGACTTAACCGCTAAGGCTGGGTTCAGGGGCTGTGCCGCACAGCGGCACGGCGCAGTATCGGGCGGAAAATCAAGGGAAAATCGGATCGTGACAGGAGCTTTCGGGTTGAATTCGACGCGCGGGTGGTTCGTGGGCGCGTTGATGGTCGCCGGCGCGACTTCGGCCATCGCGCAGCAGGCCGGACCAACCCCGCCGCCTGCCGGTGCGCCGAGCACGACGCAGGCCCTGCGCCTGCCCGAAAATCCGCAGGTCTTCGGCACCGCGATTCCGCCGATCGTGAAGGCCACGGCGATCGTCAACGGCGATGTCATTACGCAAACGGACGTGGATCAGCGGCTCGCGCTTCTCGCCATCGCGAACGGCGGGAAGATCCCGCAAGACCAGCTCGACAGCCTTCGCCAGCAGGTCCTGCGCAACCTCATCGATGAAACGCTCGAGATCCAGGCCGCGAAGACCGAGAAGATCGAGTGGAAAAATTCGGACATCGACCGCACGGTCCAACGTGTCGCCGCGAACGTGAAAAAGAATCCCGACCAGCTCGCTTCATTCCTCGAGAGCAGCGGCTCCTCGATCCGTTCGCTTCGACGTCAAATCGAGGGCGAAATCGCCTGGCAGCGGCTGCAGAGCTCGAAGATCGAAAGCGGCATCAGCGTCGGCGACGACGAGGTCAAGGCGGTGCTCGACAGGCTGAACGCTTCCAAGGGCACGCAGGAGTATCACGTCGGTGAGATCTTCCTGTCCTCGACGCCGGATACGCAGGCCCAGACACTCGCCAACGCGAACAAGATCCTGGAGCAGCTCCGCGGCGGCGCCTCCTTCGCCGGCTATGCTCGTCAATATTCGGAGGCGTCGACCGCAGCGGTCGGCGGCGACCTTGGCTGGGTCCGGCCGGAGCAGCTTCCAGCGCCGCTCGCCGAGGCCGTGCGGCAGATGAATCCCGGCACCATCAGCAATCCCGTGCCGGTGCCAGGCGGGGTGTCGATCCTCGCCGTGTCGGATACGCGCAAGATCCTGACCCGCGACCCTCGCGACGCGGTGCTCAGCCTCAAGCAAGTCTCGATCACTTTCCCGAAAGGCACGTCCCGAGAGGTCGCCGAGCCGATCGTGGCACGCTTCGGCGAAGCGGCAAAGAACGTCGGAGGTTGCGGCGGCGCGGACAAGATAGCGACCGAGTTCCACGGCGAGATCGTGCAACAGGACGGGGTGAAGATGCGCGATCTTCCTCCGGCGCTTCAGCAGATGATGCTGCAGATGCAAGTGGGCCAGGCGACGCAGCCGTTCGGTTCGCTCGACGAAGGCGTCCGGACTTTGGTCATCTGCGGGCGCGACGAGGTCGATCCGACCGCACCGAGCTACGACGAGATCTACAGCCAGCTCAACGAAGAGCGGGTCAATAGCCGCTCTCGCCGTTACCTCCGCGACCTGCGCCGCGACGCCGTGATCGAGTTCCGCTAATCGTCGAAGCTCGTTAAGGGCGGCTGTGGCCCGTACGTCTATCCCACCGCTCGCAATCTCGATCGGCGATCCCGCCGGCATCGGGCCGGAAGTCATTGCGAAGTGCTGGGATCACCGGAAGGAGTTCTCGCTTCCGCCCTTCGTCGCCATCGGTGACGGCCGTTCGGTTGCAGCCGTGTGGGACGGCCCGATCGAAGTCGTCGACGATCCCGAACAGGCGGATTCAGCGTTCGATCATGCTCTTCCGCTGATCCAGATCACGGCAGCAGAAGCGGACACGCCCGGCCATCCCAGCGTTGCGGGCGCGCACTGCTCGCTCGACGCGCTCGAGCTCGCGGTGGGTCTCGCAAGGTCGGGGTCCGCGTCCGCAGTGGTCACGGGACCCGTGTCGAAGGAGCAGCTCTACGGGATCGGGTTCCAGCATCCCGGCCAGACGGAGTTCGTCGCCGAACGATGCGGAATCGCGTCCGCGAACGTGGTGATGATGCTTGCGGGACCGACCTTGCGAACGATCCCGGTCACCACCCATCTTGCGCTTCACGAAGTCCCAAGCCGCCTGACGACGGCGCTTATTGAATCGCGCGCGCGGGCCGCGTTGCGAGGACTCCAGCGGAACTTCGGCATTGCGGAGCCCCGATTGGCGGTGTCGGGACTCAATCCCCACGCCGGCGAGGGCGGCAAGCTCGGCCAGGAGGAAATCGAGCTCATCCAGCCGGCCATTGCGACGCTGGCGGCAGAAGGCTGGCGAATTATAGGACCGCTCCCGGCAGACACGATGTTCCATTCGCGGGCGCGAGCGACCTACGACGCGGCCCTTTGCATGTACCACGACCAGGCCCTCATCCCGATCAAGGCGCTTCACTTCGAGGAAGCGGTGAACATCACCCTTGGACTGCCGATCGTCCGAACGGCCCCGGACCATGGTACCGCGTTCGATATCGCAGGGCAGGATCGCGCAGACGCGCGACCCATGGCGGCGGCGATCCGCATGGCAGCTGAATGCGCGATGCTGCGCACTGAAAGCGCTTGAGTTCTAGGGCTGAACCTCTGCGCGAAATCATCGCGCGGCACGGGTTGAGCGCGAGCAAGGCGCTCGGACAGAATTTCATTCTCGACCGGCAGTTGCTGGCGCGGATCGCGGCAATCGCCGGACCCTTGCAAGGCGAGCGGGTTTACGAAGTCGGTCCGGGTCCCGGCGGGCTGACGCGTGCCTTACTGGACGCCCACGCGTCCGTCGTGGCGGTCGAACGCGACCCCCGGTGCATTCCGGCACTGGAAGAGCTGCGGCAGGATTTCGGCTCCAAGATCGAGGTGATCGAAGCCGATGCACTGAAGATCGACGAGCAATCGGTCGCAGGAATCGGCGCTCATGTTGTTGCCAACCTGCCCTACAATGTCGGGACGGCACTGCTGTTAAAGTGGCTCGATGGCCCCTGGCCGCCATGGTGGCGGTCCCTGACGTTGATGTTCCAGAAGGAGGTGGCCGAGAGAATCGTGGCTCGCCCTGGATCGCGATCGTATGGACGCCTCTCCGTGGCGGCGCAGTGGCGCTCGACGCCGCGCATCGCCATGACGCTCAGCCGCTCGGCGTTTGTGCCACCACCGAAAGTGGCGTCCGCGGTCGTGCACATCGTTCCTGCCGCGGCGCCTGACGGGGTCGACGCCAGTGTCATGAGCCGGCTCACGGAGGCAGCGTTCGGGCAACGTCGAAAGATGCTGCGATCGAGCCTCAAATCTCTCGAGGGCGCAGTCGAAGCTGCCGGCTCGTTAGGCATCGACCTCCAGCGGCGCGCCGAAACGCTCAGCGTCGAGGAATATGTGAAGCTCGCGCGAACGCTGAGCTAGTTCTTCTTCGGAACGTCCGGAGCTTTCGCCGAGGCGACCGTCGGTCCGCGGCTGATCGCCTGGGAAAGCTGCACCGCCTGCGGGCAGGCCTTTCCGCCGCAAAGCGTTTGCAGTTTCTGCAAGTTGGCCTGAGCGCGAGCCGTCGCGCCCATCTCCACCATCGCTTCGCCCTGGACGGCAATCGCGTCAGGGTCGTTCGGTTCGAGGAGCAGAGCCTTGTTGGTCATGCGAATGGCCTTGCCGTACAGGTGCTGCTTCTCCGCAACCCGAGCCATATCGACGAATGCGCCACGATTGCGCGGGTCGACAGCGAGGGCCGTTTCCAGGACGTCCTCAGCCTCTTCGAGCTTGCCGGCGGTCATGAGAGCCTTCGCCTGGCGCTGAAGTTCCACCGACTTCGGTTGAATTTGATCGTCTGCGCGCTGGCCGATCACAGGTGAGGCAAGCGCGGCGCCGGCGAAACCAACCAGCAGAAGACGAGGCAAAGCGCGCATCACATTCTCCACTTCGAACAGTTCGCCTAGCACGGACGCCCGAGCCGCGCGACGAAAAAGCCGTCGGTGCGATCGTGACCCGGGGTCAGTAGCCGGCCCTGACCATCGATACGTCCGCCGCCAATGGGCGGGCTCTCACTAATCCACGATGAATGGCGCTGAAGAAAGCGTTCAATCTGCCCTGCCCCTTCGCGGGACAGGAGGGAGCATACGGCGTAGACCAGCCGCCCGCCCGGTCGCACCAGCTCTGCTCCGATATCGAGCAGCCGCTCCTGCGTCGCGATCACCCGATCCAGGCGATCGGGAGTGAGCCGCCATCGGCCTTCCGGATTGCGGCGCCAGGTCCCACTGCCGGAACAGGGCGCGTCGACCAGCACGAGATCCGCTTCTTGATGCCAGTCAGCAAGCTCGGCAAGTTCATTCGGGGAGTTGAGCAGTCGCGTCTCGATCTTGGCCCCAGCGCGGGCTGCACGCTCGGGAAGTCTCGAGAGGCGAGTTCGGTTGGTGTCCGTAGCAAGGATGTGAGCCCGCGGAGCCGCCGCGGCGAGCGCGAGCGACTTGCCGCCGGCGCCGGCGCAGAGATCGACGATCCGCTCTTCACCCACGGCCCCGCACGCCAAAGCGATCAGCTGGCTTCCCTCGTCCTGCACCTCAACGAGGCCCGCCGAATAGGCCGGGTGGTCATCGATGCGGCTCTCGGGAGGAAGACGAATGCCCCAGGGACTGAGCGGCGTCGGATCGGAATTAGCAAAATCGCTCAGCAAGGCTTCTCGGGTCGTGCGCGCGGCGTTCACCCGCAAGTCCACCGGGGCTCTTTCCAGTAGCGCGGGCCATTCCCCGCGCTCGACCAGGGGCGAGAGCTCAGCCTCCAGCCAGGCCGGGACGAACGACGCTTCCGCCGCGGCCTCCCCCGCATGTCGAAGCTCCGGGCCCCTGGGTTGCCCGAGAAGGTCGGCCAGATCAGGCTGTTCCTCGATCAGGCCAAGCGCGACACTCCTACCGCTTTGAGGGCGCTCGGCGGATCGCCTGATCGC
This sequence comes from Pseudomonadota bacterium, assembly GCA_046730635.1. GTDB lineage: Bacteria > Pseudomonadota > Alphaproteobacteria > Sphingomonadales > Sphingomonadaceae > Sphingomicrobium. The sequence goes on from JBKPJK010000413.1 coordinate 7,608, forward strand.
ACGAAAGACCAGTTCGCGGACGGCACGCCGGTCCTTCGACCCCGCATAGCGCCGCTGCTTGAAATAGCGCGACACGATCGCATCGGCGGGAGGGCCGTCGTCGCGGGTTGAAACGATCACCTCATCGAGAATCTCGATCGCTGCCTGGAGACGCGCAGCTGGAGTCACGGGCCGCTCACCCTTGTCGCGGCGGACACAACTTCACCGCGTCGGATAGTTCGGCGCCTCGCGCGTGATCGTCACGTCATGCACATGGCTTTCCGAAAGGCCCGCATTGGTAATGCGGACGAATCGCGCACGCTTTTGCAGCTCGGGGATGGTGGTCGCGCCGGTGTAACCCATGGCCGCCTTCACGCCCCCGACCATCTGGTGGATGATGTCGCGCACCGGGCCCTTGTAGGGGACCTGCCCCTCGATGCCCTCGGGCACGAGCTTCAAATGGTCCTTGATGTCCTGCTGGAAGTATCGGTCCGCCGATCCACGGGCCATCGCTCCGACGGAGCCCATTCCGCGGTAGGATTTGTAGGAGCGTCCCTGGTAGAGGAAGGTCTCGCCGGGCGCTTCCTCCGTGCCCGCGAGAAGAGATCCGACCATGACGGTCGATGCTCCGGCCGCGAGGGCCTTGGCGATGTCGCCGCTGGTGCGAATTCCTCCGTCGGCGATCACCGGCACTCCGTTCGCCGCGCGCGCCGCCTCCATGATCGCGGTCAGCTGCGGAACGCCGACGCCGGCAATGACGCGGGTCGTGCAAATGGAACCCGGACCGATCCCGACCTTGATCGCATCGGCGCCGGCATCGACGAGCGCTCTCGCGGCGTCTGCTGTCGCGATGTTGCCGGCGACAACCTGGGTTGAATTCGAAAGCGTTTTCACGCGCTCGACCGCACGGGCGACATCCGTGTTGTGACCATGTGCGGTATCGATGACGATACAGTCGCAACCGGCGTCGATGAGCGCTTCGGATCGTGCGAAGCCGCTATCGCCGACCGTCGTCGCGGCAGCGACGCGCAGGCGGCCTTCGGCATCCTTAGTCGCGTCCGGCGTTGCGACCGCCTTTTCGATGTCCTTCACCGTGATCAAGCCGACCAGGTGGTCGCGGTCGTCTACGACCAGAAGCTTCTCGATGCGCCGGTCATGGAGGATCCGTCGCGCGACATCCTCGCTGGTGCCCAGTCCCACCGTGGCCAGATTGTCCTTGGTCATCAGCTCGCTGACGAGCTGTCGGGGGCTTTCGGCGAAGCGGACGTCGCGATTGGTAAGGATGCCGCAGAGCTTCCCCGATTTGTCGACGATCGCAATGCCGCTGATCCGGTTCGTCTTCATCAGCTCGAGCGCTTCGGCGAGCGTCTGATCCGGTGTCATGGTGATCGGGTTGACGACCATGCCACTTTCGAACCGCTTCACCTGTCGCACTGCGGCCGCCTGCTCTTCCACGCTGAGGTTCCGG
>JBKPJK010000414.1:0-10978 GCA_046730635.1 Pseudomonadota bacterium
GCGTCGTCCGGCAGAAGGCCTCGATGCCGTTCGGCGATGTGGAGGATGATTGCGGCGGACTCGAACAGGACGAGGTCGCCCTCTTCATAGGTTGGAATCTGGCCGAAGGGCTGGCGCGCGAGGTGATCCGGCTCCTTCAGCTCCTTGAACGAGACGGGCCGCACGTCATAGGGCTGCCCCAACTCCTCGAACGCCCAGCGCACAGGCATGTCGCGAGCGAGCCCCCGACCTCGGTCGGGGGACGCTTCGAACACTCTTATGGTAGGGGTCACCATCGCCCTTCGGCTGAGCTCATGCATCGATGGTGTCGCCGCGCAGCGCCGCCTCGATCCTGGCGACGTCGATCTTCTGCATCGTCATCATCGCTTCGAACGCCCGCTTGGCAGCGGCGCGATCGGGATTGTCCATCGCTTCCAGAAGGACGCGCGGCGTGATTTGCCAGGAAAAGCCCCACTTGTCCTTGCACCAGCCGCACTCGCTCTCCTTGCCGCCGTTATCGACGATGGCGTTCCAGTAACGGTCGGTCTCTTCCTGGCTCTCTGTGAGCACCATGAAGCTGACGGCTTCGTTGGGCTTGAACATGTCGCCACCGTTGAGGCCGACGAAGTTTCGGCCGAGCACCGTGAAATCGACCGTGATCTCGTAGCCCTCTTCCCCGCCGGGGGAGTCGGCCGGCGCCTTGTGCAGCTTGCCGACACGGCTGTCGGGAAACACCGAGGCATAGAATTCCGCCGCCTTCCGCGCTTCTCCATGGTCGAACCAAAGGCAGGTGGTAAGCTTGTCGGTCATGTTTTCCTCCCTTGTTGATCAGATTGCGCGCCGCCGCAGGACAAGGACGTTCCCAGGGCCGTGGACGGCAGCGAACAAGAGTCCGGCGACGAACGTGAAGTGGTCGACGAAGAATCCGAACTCCATCGGATTACTGCTCCAGCGGTCCGGACCGTGGAATGAAAAGGCAAGGAACAGGACGTAGGCGACGGAGACGATGGCTGCTTCAACGAAAAAGGCGCCGGTCAGGAATGCGAGCGCCAGTCCGACTTCGAAGAAGGCTGCGACCCACGCGAGCAGATTCGGGATGGGAAAGCCCGCACCTGCAATTTCGGTCGCGGTCGCGTCGATTCCGATGAACGCGAACTTGAACGCGGCGGCCATGCCGAACACGAACGCGAAGATCAGTCGTGCGATAAGGATTGCGGTGGTTTTCGACATGGCCGACTTACCTAGTTCCGCGGTCCGACGAGGCCGAAGGGTGCGCCCTGCGGGTCCATCGCGTTGAGGGCGAATTCGCCACCGGGGATTTCCATGGGGCCGTTGAGGATCTGCCCGCCGCCGGACTTGATCGCTTCCGCGGCGCGGTCGATGTCGTCGACGCCGACATAATAGGTCCACAGGCTCACCGGCAGTTGCGGCGGCTTGCGCATGATTGCGCCGATGGTCGTCGGGCCGTTCTGGATGAAGCGGTACTTGCCCATCTCACCCATATCCATGTCGCCCTCCTGGCCCCAGCCGAAATGGCGGCGGTAGAAGTCGACCGCCGCGTCCGGGTCAGTGGTCGAAAGCTCGTTCCAGCGCACGTGCTGCGCCTGGTCGGTAGAGAAGACGTCGCTTTGAGCGTCCGGCTGCCCCTCGGGCGGGGTCGGCTTCATGATGTAGAAGGGCGCCCCCGCCGGATCGGCGACCATCGCAACTCGGCCGATGTTCGGAATGTCGAATGGCGCCATGAAGGTCTTGCCGCCGGCGCTCTCGATGTCGGCAACCGATGCATCGACATCGTCGGAGTAAAGATAACCCAGCCAGGTTGGGCGGGCACCATGCTTGCGCATCTCGTCGTCGAGCGGCAGCACGCCGCCGGCGAAGCCGCCGTCGCTTCGGCCGATCATCCGATAGCCGTTGGGGAACTGCGACCGAGGCTCGATGGTCCAGCCGACCACCTCGTCATAGAATGTCTTGGCGGCGTCCGGGTCCGGAGTCATCAGCTCATACCAGATAAAGCCGCTACTCGGATTACGACCCGTATCGTTCGCGGCGGAGCCCGCCACGTCGTCGCGCACGTCAGTCATGTTTTTCTTCCTTCAGGAGTTTTGCCGGTTCAGGCGGAGACCTTCTCCAGCGTGTTCACGATCGGGTTGAACCCGCCCCAGAACATGCGCTTGCCGTCGAACGGCATCGGCTGGGCGCCGGGCTGCATTTCTGGGTCGGCCATGATCTGCTGCCAGCCCTTGTCGCGCACGTCCTTCGACGGCCAGACGATGAAGGAGAAGACCACATTCTCGTCGTCGTTTGCCTGCACGGCGCGGAAGAAGTCCGTGGTGTGCCCGTGCTCTAGACCATCGCCGAGTGCCTCGACGCTACCGATCGCGCCTTGGGCTTCCGCTTTCTTCGCGAAGGTCTCCGCCAGCTTGCGATATTCGTCTTCCTTGCCTTTGGGCAGCGGAAGGATGAAGCCATCGATATAGCTCATGCCGGTTCTCCTTGGGGTTCATGCTCGCGGAACACGGCGAGCTGGTCGGACAGGGCCTTTTGGAACGCAGGCCGCGACTCACCGCGCTTCACGAGTGCGGTGAGATTGGGGAACTGATCGAGGATGCCGGTCCCGCGGAGTTGTCGCAGGACGGCGACGAGCATCAGGTCGCCGATCGTAAAGCGGTCCTCGAGCCACTCCTTGTCGCCGAGGGCCTCGGAAACGCATTTGAGCTTGCCCTGGAGTCGCTCGGCGAACTTCGGCTTCGCTTCGGCAGTCCATGGCTCGTCCCGATTGAAGATGTTGATCATCAGCAGCGGGAAGATCGCCGGTTCGACACTGTTCAGCGCGGCGATGAGCCAGGCGATTCCGCGCATCTTCCCATTGGCGTCCGTCGGAAGCAGCCGTTCGTCCTGCATTCCGAGGTGGATGAGGATCGCGCCGCTTTCGAACAGCTCGACCTGGTCGTCCTTGTAGATGGGGACCTGGCCGAACGGCTGCTCGCAAAAATATTCCTGAGGACGCGGCTTGGTCGCGTCGAGCAGCCTCACTCGGTACGGACGGCCGATCTCCTCGAGCGCCCAGCGAATTCTGAGGTCGCGCACCAGGCCTTTGGCGAAGTCCGGAACCCAGCGGAAAGCCGTAATCTCGATCTCGGAATTGGGATCGACTGGCATCTCACCCTCCTAGTCTGGCAATGTTACGCGGCGGTGGCCTCATCGACAGGATGGGCTCCCTTTTCGGCGAAGCTCGGGTCCATCCACATCGGCTCCCAGTGATGGCCATCGGGATCCTCGAAGGAACGTCCGTACATCGCGTCACCCATCTGCTGTTTCGGGGCGACGTCGGACTTTCCACCCGCGGCAGCTGCAGCGTCCGTAATCCGATCGACCTCCGCCGGACTGTCACACGAAATGCACAGCAGTACCTGACTGCTGTCGTGCGCGTCCGCAATCGGCTTGCGGGTGAACGTTGCATAGAAGGGATGAGTGAGCAGCATCACCGAGATGGTGTCGGACAGGACCATCATCGCGGCTGCGTCATTGCTGAACTTGGGCTCGTTCCGGAAGCCGATGGCCTCGTAGAACGGCTTGGAGCGCGCCAGGTCCTTCACCGGCAGGTTCACGAAGATCATTCGCGACATGTCTTTTTCCTCCTGTTTCGACTCGATTCGCTTGCTTTTTTACGACTCAAGTTATAAATTGCAACCATGAAGTCACAAAAACTAACCATCTCCAGACAAAAGGAGGATAAACGGCGTTTCGAGGATGCCTGCGGACTGGCGCACGCGCTGGAACTGCTGGGCGAGCGGTGGGCAATGCTCGTCCTCCGCGAGCTCGCTTACGGGCCGCGACGTTTTTCCGATCTGAAGAGAGACCTGACGGGGATCAGCGCCAACGTCCTGACGCAGCGCCTTACGGAGCTCGAAGAGCGTGGCGTCGTCCGCAGGAGTAAGCTTCCGCCACCGGCTTCGGTCCAAGTCTATGAAGCCACTAAATGGGGGCTCGAAGCGATCCCGGTCATCGCGTCGCTGGGGAAATGGGCGGCGCGGAGCCCGCTCCACGACCCTACTCTCCGGATGAGCCATGTATCGGTGATCATGTCGTTCCAGACCTTGATCTCTCCCGAGAGAGCCCAGGGCTTCAAAGCTCGGGTGTGCTTCCGTTTCGGGGAGGCGAGTTACGTCACGACCGTGACCGACGGGCGCTTGGAGGTGGAACGCCGCGATTGTGATGAATGCGATGTGACGTTCATCGGCGCGCCGAGCGAGATCGCGGCGGTGATCCACGGGGGCGCACCCATTGACCTGATCCGGGTCGAAGGAGACAAGACCCTCGCCGATCGTTTCAGGACCTTATTTCCGTTGCCGGAAAAGATCGTGGCAAGTTGAGGCAATCGCCTCCTTCACCTAAAGACAGGCCGATGACCGACCTTCCGAACGTAATGCCCGAGAGCCGCGCCGAGACCTTGCTCGCATCCCCCGACAAGATAGCGAAAGTCCGCGAGCTGTTCGGCGTCGACTCGGACATGGAGGTGCCGGCGTTCAGCGAGGCGGATGAGCGCGTTCCCGACCTCGATCCTACCTATGTCTTCGACGCGAACACGACGCTGGCGATCTGCGCCGGTTTTGCCAGGAATCGCCGAGTGATGGTCCAGGGCTATCACGGTACCGGCAAGTCGACCCACATCGAGCAGGTCGCTGCACGGCTGAACTGGCCGATGATCCGGATCAATCTCGACGCCCACATCAGCCGCATCGACCTTGTCGGGCGCGATGCGATCGTGCTTCGCGATGGCCAGCAGGTCACCGAGTTCCGGGAGGGGCTTCTGCCGTGGGCGCTCCAGCACCCCGTCGCTTTGGTGTTCGACGAATATGATGCGGGCCGCCCGGATGTGATGTTCGTGATCCAGCGCGTGCTCGAGGCCGAAGGCAAGCTGACCTTGCTCGACCAGAACCGGGTGATCCGCCCTAATCCGTGGTTCCGGCTGTTCGCGACGACGAACACGGTGGGGCTCGGGGACACAACCGGCCTTTATCACGGCACGCAGGCGATCAATCAGGGCCAGATGGATCGCTGGAACATCGTCACCACGCTCAATTATCTCCCTGCGGCGGTCGAGGCGCAGATCGTTCTCGCCAAGTCGGGCGAATATGACGACCCCGGCGGCAAGGAGATCGTGGACAAGATGATCAAGGTCGCCGAGTTGTCGCGGCAGGGTTTCATCAACGGCGACATTTCGACGGTGATGAGCCCGCGTACCGTGATCAGTTGGGCGCAAAACGCGCACATCTTCGGCGACGTGGGCTATGCGTTTCGCGTCTCGTTCCTCAACAAGTGCGACGAGACCGAGCGGCCGCTGATCGCCGAATATTACCAGCGCGTGTTCGGCGCGGACCTGCCGGAGAGCGTGGCCGTCAAGGCATAAGAAAAACCCCGCCGAGGCCGACGGCCGCGGCGGGGTTCATTTGTGAGCGTTTAGCCCAGAATATCGCCTGCGGTCACAGTGGCGTGATTTGCAAGCGTGATTGAGAAATCGGCAACGCCGTCCCCGTTCACATCGCCCATCAAATGGGTGCCGTCATAGCGCAACTGGCCGGCGACGTGGGTGAAGGTAGCGTTTCCGATAAACGTGAAGTCCTGGTTGCCGGCAACGCCAGTGTTCGCGTCGATTTCCGAGACCCGGATTTTGTCGACGCCATGCTCGAAATCCATGATCGTGTCGTTTCCGTGGGTAATCGAGCTGTACCGGAACTCGTCGGCTCCGGTGCCGCCCGTCAGGAAGTCGTCGCCTTTGGCGCCGTCGAGCACGTCGTTCCCGCCGTTGCCGGAGAGACGGTTCGAGACGTCGTTACCGTACAGATAGTCGCGCGCCGAGCCGCCGATCGCATTCTCGATGATCGTATTGTACGCGATCGAGACGTTGCGGTGCGACGTCGCGGTGATGCCCGCAACTCCTGTGTCCGCCGCCACGCGGCTTTGGCCGATATTCTGGACCAGGCTGACCCAGCTCGCATAGCTTGCCGCGTCCCAAAGCGGGAAGTCTCCTTGAGACTCATCAGTGACTGCGTTGAACGCCTCGGTGGCAGCATTCGCCTGTGCCAGGGTCTGATAACCGGCGGTCGCGGAGCTGAACGCTCCGGGACGCAGGTCGATGAACACGCCGCTGTTGGCGGTTGAGAAGTCGAAGGTGTCGTTTCCACCAGCGTCGTAGACGGCCAGGTAAGGGAACGGATTCTGGGCCAAATCGAAAACGCCGTTCCCGGCCGTCGAGTTGGCGAAATAGACCGTGTCGCCTTCGCGCGTGTGGGTATCCGGTCCGTACATGCTCTGGATCGCCAGTATGTCCGAAATCATCGGCGTCTGCGGATTGTTCAGAAGTCCCAAATTGACGTCGATCGCCTGTCCACCCGAGTTCTGGTCCCGGAAATAGGACATGATCGTATATTGCTGGGTGTCCTGCGCGTAGAAAGCATCGCCGGCATAAGTGATCGGATCCGGCTGCCCGTCTCCATCATTGTCGTCGCCGAAGTTATAGTCGCCCGGGTGGCTAAGACCGAGCGTATGGCCGAGCTCGTGAACGAGCGTGGTGCGGCCGTAGCCCCCGTAGTTGAGCCAATCGTTGGTCCAATTGACGGTCGGATCCGCGGTCCAGACGTCGCTTGCAATGCGCGTGTATTGCTGCCCGCTGCCGGGATAGTAGGCCCAGGCTTGCGCAGGCCCGGTCGTCGTGTTGGAAAGCCAGATATCGACGTTGTTCTGCGCCCAAGTGCTAGCGCCAGGTCCCGGCTGCACCTCCTGAAAGTGCTGCGGAATCAGATCGTCCCACAGCTGAATGCCCTGGCGGGCCACGTCCCTTTCCTCGGGACTCATCGGACTGTAACCGGCTCCCTCGCCCAGGTGCGGGTTGTTGTTGATGCCCGGATAGTGCTGGAAATCCGCGAACGCGAAGGTGATCGTGTTGTCCGACACGTCGAGTCGGGCACCGGAGTCGAGCTGCCCGATGACTTGTTGCTGATTGTAGATCGGCTTGCCGTGCCAAGTGGCAATGCCCGCATAATCCTCGAGCAGAAACGGAGTTAGGCTCGACGCTCCTGCACTCACTCCCGATACGCCGGAAACACCGAAGTTACTGGTTACACCCGGAACAACATCGCTACGCCCAATACGCATTAGAACACCCCTCAGTACTAACATCACAGCCCTGGGCGATTGGCCCACACCTTGGCACTTCACCCAAGAGAATTGACGAAGCTGCGGCTACGGAAAAGAAGAGTCAACAACAATTAACCAACTGTGCATATTAATCTTTTTGGCATTCGAGCGACCTGTCCCGATCGGGGACTTGGCCTCTCAATCATCGTCCGAGTAAGGATGCGACGATGGCCGAACGCATCGATCTATTCCGCCGCGCGCTCGCGGGCGCAGCCAGGGCCATCGCGAAGGATCCCGACCTCGACGTCGCTTTCGCGACCGAGGTCGCGACCTCGCCCGGAAAGGTCGCTCGGGTGCCCTCGCCCGGGCCCGGGTTGGAGCCGAAACTGGTCGCCGAGGCTCGCGGCGCGGCGGACTCGGCTGCGCTCAGGTTGCGCTATCACGACGCCGGGCTTCACGCTCGAACTGCGCCGTCAGACGCCGATGCGCGCTCCGTTTTCGATGCGCTCGAGACGGCGCGTGTCGAAGCGCTCGGCGCACGGGCGATGGGCGGGGTGCGCGAGAATCTCTCCAATCTGACCGAGGCACGCGTTCGCGGCGACGCGATCGTTCGCGCCCGCAGCGCCGAAGAGGTGCCACTGGCCACGGCGGTCGCGCTGATCGCGCGCGAAAGGCTGAGCGGCGATGCGCCGCCTTCTTCTGCGCGGGCCGGGCTGAAGCTGGTTTCTTCCTGGATCGAGGAAAAAGCCGCTGCGGAACTCGACGCGCTGGCGCTGACACTCGACGATCAGGCGGCATTTGCGAAGCTGTCACGGCGCCTGCTCGAGGATCTCGACCTGGCATCGGCAGATGAGCCGACCGAGGAACAGCCCGATCAGGGCGGGGAGGACGAGGAAGGAGACGAAGGCGGCAGCGAAGAGAGCGTGGAGCAGGGCGATGAGGGCACTCCCGGCGGCGGCGATGTCGAGATGCGCGGCGAAGAGACGGAGGATTCGAGCGCCGACGCGGACAGCAGCCAGGAAATGGAGTCGGGCGAGGAGGACGCAAGCTCCGGCGACGACATCAGCGAAAGCGTCTTCGCATCGCCGTCGCGCCGAAACTGGGACCTGTCGCCCGAGACCGACTACAAGGCGTTCACCACGCGCTTCGACGAGATCGTCGAGGCGGCGGAGCTGTGCGACGAGGAGGAGCTAGTCCGCCTTCGCGCCTATCTCGACCAGCAGATGGCTGGCCTCCAGAACGTGGTCGCGCGACTTGCCAACCGGCTTCAGCGCCGGCTCCTGGCCCAGCAGGCGCGAAGCTGGGACTTCGATCAGGAAGAGGGCCTGCTTGATGCCGCCCGGCTTGCCCGGGTCGTCGTCAGCCCCGGTCATTCGCTCAGCTACAAGATCGAGCGCGATACCGACTTCCGCGATACCGTGGTCTCGCTCCTGATCGACAACAGCGGCTCAATGCGCGGCCGCCCGATCGCGATCGCCGCCATTTGCGGCGACATCCTGACGCGGACGCTGGAGCGCTGCGGGGTCTCGACCGAGATTCTCGGCTTCACGACGCGGGGCTGGAAGGGAGGACAGAGCCGCGAGGCCTGGCTCGCGGCGGGCCGACCGCCGAACCCGGGCCGGCTGAACGATCTGAGACACATCATCTACAAGCGCGCCGACCAGGCCTATCGCCACTCGCGCCGACACCTCGGTCTGATGATGCGCGAGGGACTCCTCAAGGAGAACATCGACGGCGAGGCGTTGCTGTGGGCGCACAACCGCCTGATCGCCCGGCCCGAAGAGCGGCGAATCCTGATGGTTATCTCCGACGGCGCTCCGGTTGACGATTCGACTGCCAGCGCGAATGGCGGCAGCTATCTCGAGCGGCACCTCAGGCAAGTGATCGACTGGATCGAGAAAAGGTCGCCGGTGGAGCTGATCGCCATCGGGATCGGACACGACGTGACCCGATATTACAGTCGTGCGGTGACCATCATGGACGCCGACCAGCTCGCTGGGGCGATGGTCGACCAATTGGCGCAGCTGTTCGAAACCCCCTGAAAAAATTGGGCCCGGTGCAACAACGCGCACCGGGCCCCCCTCGTTACGCGACGCGAGGGAATTCGTCTGTTTCCAGACACGACAGGGAAAAAGGGGAAACCCCGTCGGATGACGGGGCTTATGCGCGATTCTCACCGAATTGAGACTGAACGCGGCGTGCAGCTTGCGTTCAGAAAAAATCGTGAGACTTCAGAAGCTTAGGTCAGGCCTCAGGCGGCCTGATCGGCGCCTTTCTTGGCAATCTCACGCTTCAGCTTGCGCGCCTTGGCGCTGAGCTTGTCGTCGCTGGTCTTGAGCAGCCAGTTGTCGAGACCGCCGACATGCTCGACCGAACGCAAGCCATGCGTCGAAACGCGCAGCTTCACGCTCTGACCGAGGGCATCGGAAATCAGCGTAACGTTCTGCAGGTTCGGCAGAAACGTCCGCTTGGTCTTGTTGTTGGCGTGGGAAACGTTGTTGCCCACCTGCCGGCCCTTGCCGGTCAGCTCGCAAACGCGCGACATGGTTCTTGATCCTGATTTTTGTAACGAGCCTATAGGCCCGAAGAGCGCCGCCCGTTAGCCGGTCGCGCCTCGCTCGTCAACGCTGCGGGACCGCACGACCGCGCAACCGGTGTGGATCAGTTGCGTTGTGGGCTCAAATCATTTGGGGGAAACGAAATGCGCGCCGTAATCCTTGTCCTGGTTATCCTCGTGCTCGTCGCAATCGCGGCGATTGCGACCGGATTCGTCGACATCAACCAGATCCGCGGTACTCAGGCGCCGCAGATCAGCGCGACCGCCAACGGCGTGACAGCGAAGGGCGGTCAGGCCCCGGCATTCGAGGTCGAGACCGGCTCGGTCAAGCTCGGGACGACCAACACGTCGGTAAAGTTGCCCAAGCTCGAGGTTGTGCCGCCGGCGAATCAAGCGGCCGCGGCCACCAACAACGCAATGTGACTTGTACGCCCGGCTCGGGTAGCCGGAAGGAATGAGCTTTCCGCTTCCACCGCCGATGCGCCGCGCCCTCGATCTCGCGGCCGAAGCGGCCGAGGCGGGCGAGGTGCCGGTCGGGGCCGTCGTCACGCTCGGCGATGAGCTGGTTGCGGAGGCGCGCAACGCGATGCGGGGCTCGCTCGATCCAACGGCGCATGCCGAAATGGAGGCGATCCGCGCCGCCGGGCAAGCGCTAGGCACATCGCGGCTCGATGAATGCACCCTTTGGGTAACGCTGGAGCCCTGCGCGATGTGCGCGGCCGCCGTGTCCGTCGCCCGACTCAAGGCTTTGCGCTTCGGCGCTGATGACCCGAAGGGCGGAGGAGTCGTGCATGGCGCGCGGATCTTCGCCCAGCCGACCTGCCACCACAGGCCGGACGTGCTCAGCGGGATCGGGGAAAACGAATCGGCGGATCTTCTGAGGCGCTTCTTCGCCGATCGGCGCTAGCCGTAATAGGGAACGAGACGAATCTCGATGCGTCGGTTCGCAGCGCGTTGCATCTCCGTATCGTCGGGATTGTAGAGCGGCACCGACTCTCCAAATCCGTGCGACGCAATGCGTGCTTTGGCGACGCCATGACCCGAAAGATATGTCGCAACGGCCGCCGCCCGCTTTTCCGAAAGGGCGAGATTCGCCTGTGGAGAGCCGGTCGTATCCGTGTGCGCGAGGACGTCGACGTAAGTTTGATTCATCGTCTTCACGGTGCGCGCGATCTCGAGCAGGGTCGCATCGGTTTGCGGCTTCACGGTCGCGCTGCCCGCGTCGAAGGTAAATGTCGCCGGGATCCGCACGACGATGCTGCCGCCGACGTTGAGACTGTCTCTTATACACATCTGACGCTGCCG